>JAFQWB010000104.1 GCA_017407725.1 Clostridia bacterium
CAAGAGTTATGCTTGCGTTAAAGACCGTGCTTGCGGACAGCGACGGAGTAGGAACTATAATCTTCGACGAGATAGACACGGGGGTTTCGGGAAAGACCTCGCAAAAGATAGGAATAAAGCTACATAGCCTTGCAAAGGAAATACAGGTGCTGTGTATAACACATTCGGCTCAGGTTGCGGCAAATGCCGATAATCATTGCCTTATAAAAAAGAGCGAGATCGACGGAAGGGTGTACTGTAGTATAACCGAGCTTTCAGAAAATGAAAGAGTAAACGAGATCGCAAGAATAATGGGCGGAGTCAACATAACCGAAAAGACACTTGATACGGCAAGAGAAATGCTTACACTTGCAAAAGAATACAAGGAATAATTAACACAAGAAAGATATAGCCTATTGGCAGGAGGAAATAAAATGGGACTTTACGAAGAATTTATTGAAAGAGGGCTTATTGCTCAGTGTACAAACGAAGAAGCTGTTAAGGATCTTCTTAATAATCATAAGGTGGTATTCTATATCGGATTCGACCCCACGGCAGACAGCCTTCATATAGGTCACTTCATTCAGATGAAGATAATGGCGCATATGCAGATGGCAGGACATACTCCTATTGCTATCTTCGGCGGCGGAACGGGAATGATCGGTGACCCCACAGGTAAAAACGATATGAGAAAGATGCTTACAAGAGAGCAGATCGATCATAATATCGAGTGCTTCAAGGAGCAGATGGCAAAGTTTATTGATACGTCTGACGGCAAAGCATATTTCGTAAATAATGCAGATTGGCTTCTCTCTCTCAACTACGTTGATTTCTTAAGAGAGGTTGGAGTTCATTTCTCGATAAACAGAATGCTTGCGGCAGAGTGCTATAAGGCAAGACTTGAAAACGGACTCACCTTCCTTGAGTTCAACTATATGCTCATGCAGTCCTATGACTTCTACAGACTCTATAAGGATTACGGTTGTATCCTTGAGCTTGGAGGAGACGATCAGTGGTCAAACATTATCGGTGGCGTTGAGCTTTGCAGACGTAAGGAAGGAAAAGAGGTATACGGACTTACCTTTAAGCTTCTTCTTAACTCTGAGGGCAAGAAGATGGGTAAGACAGAGAAGGGCGCAGTATGGCTCAATGCAGACAAGACCTCTCCTTACGAGTTCTTCCAGTACTGGAGAAACATTCCCGACGCTGACGTTATCAACTGCCTTAAGATGATAACCTTTGTTCCCATGGACGAGATCAGAGAATACGAAAAGCTCACGGGAAGCGATCTTAACCGCGCAAAGGAAAGACTTGCTTACGAGGCAACTCTTCTCATCCACGGAAAGGAAGAGGCTGATAAGGCTCTTGAAGCATCTCATGCACTCTTTGGAAACAATTCTTCATCTGCAGATATGCCTACAAGCGAGGTTGGCGCAGATATGATAAGCGATGGAAAGGCACTTGTAATAGACCTTCTCCTTCTCGGCAAGCTCGTTAAGTCTAAGAGCGAGGCAAGAACTCTTATCGCTCAGGGCGGTGTTTCGGTTAACGATGAAAAGGTATCGGGAATCGATGCGGCAGTTACCGTAGACGAGCTCAAGAGCGAGGTTATCGTAAAGAAGGGCAAGAAGGTATATCATAAGTTTATTTTAGGATAAACCATGTTTGTTGAATTTCTTCAAAAAGAAAGTGAAAAGGAAAGGCTCACCTACAAAATAGATGAGCCCCTTTTCTCACATTCGTCCTTCGGTATAGGGGGATGCGCAGATATAGCGGTATTCCCGAAAAGTAAGGACGCGCTTGTTGACACTCTCAGAGCCGCCAAAAAGTATGGGATAGAGTACAGAATATTCGGGAACGGAACCAACGTGCTTTTTCCCGATAACGGAATAAGAGGAGCGGTCATATTCACGACGGGAGTGAACGGTTTTTCTTATGAAGGCAATATTCTTACCGCCGAGTGCGGCGCGGGTATTGTAAGACTCTCTCTGTCAAGTGCTAAGAAAGGTCTTTCGGGGCTTGAATTTGCATCGGGAATTCCGGGCAGCCTTGGAGGAGCGGTCTTTATGAATGCGGGGGCGTACGGAGGAGAGATCGCCGATCTTCTTATCGAAAGCGAATATCTCGATCTTGACTCACTTGAAGTTAAAATCCTTAAGGATCACGCTTTCGGCTACAGATATTCTGCATATAAGGATATGAATGCGCTTATCCTTTCGGCAAAGCTCAGACTTTTCGAGGATGATCCGAAGGCGATAAACGAAAGAATAGAAGAATACAGACAAAAGCGTATGGCATCACAGCCGTATGATAAAAAGAGTGCGGGAAGCACCTTCAAAAGAAAGCCGCCGTATATAACCGCAAAGCTTATTGACGAGGCAGGGCTTAAGGGGCTTTCTGTAGGCGGAGCATCGGTAAGCGAGAAGCACGCAGGCTTCATTGTCAATAATGGGGGAGCAAGCGCCGCCGATGTAATCAGCCTTATTGATACCGTAAAGGCAAGAGTTTTTGAAAAATTCGGTGTCGAAATAGAATGTGAAATCATTATAGAGGGTGAAACACGGTAAAAAAACACTACCGTGTACTACAAGGTAATAAAAGATGTCCTATTCATCAGAAAAAAAGGAGCAGCTTGCGGCTTTGCCCGTAAAGAGGATATGCTGCCGAAAGGCACTGCTTTACGGACTTTTGTTTCCGCAGAACAGCTTTGACTCGACCGTTATTGAATTTACGACAGATTCAAGAACGACGAGAGATCTGGTTGCCGCTCTTTTCGATCAGTGCTTCGGACTTGCGGCAGAATTCAGTAATGATAAGGGTCGTGAAGAGGGGAACTACGCGCTTCTCGGTTTTGTGAATTTCGATTACGATGAAGCGGTAAAGAAGATCTGCGAGGAATATTTTTCCGAAATTACCCCAAGTGCGGCTCTTATAAAATGTGAATCGTGCAGAGTCAACTTTATGAAGGGTGTATTTATCTCGTCGGGAAGAATTACAGACCCCGAGAAGAGTCTTCACCTTGAATTTGTTTTTCAAAATAAAATAACCGCTCAGGGAATGAAGGAATATTTTACAGAGCTCGGACTTTCGCCAAAGGAGATAGACAGACGCGGAAATTGCGGACTGTACTTCAAAAGGCAGGACGAGATCGAGGATTTCCTTGCAACAATGGGTGACTCGCAGGGCGCGATGCAGATAATGAATATCGCAATTATGAGATCGCTGAGAAATAATGCAAACAGATACTCAAACTGTGATGCCGCCAACCTTTACAAGGCAACCGAGGCGGCATCGCTTCAGATACAGGCAATCAACAGACTTATAGAGAGCGGGGTTCTTGAGACTCTTTCAGAGGATCTTAAAATGACTGCAAAGCTAAGGGTGGCTCAGCCCGAGCTCACTCTTGCAGAGCTTGGCGAAGCACATACTCCGCCAATCACAAAATCGGGAGTTAACCACAGACTTCAGAAGCTGATAAAGATAGCTTCAATAGGTAAGGATTAAAAAATAAAAAGAAAGGCGGGACGACCGTGAAGGATTTCGTACATCTTCATCTTCATAGCGAATACAGTCTTCTTGACGGTGCGTGCAGGGTTACAGATATACCAAAAATGGCAAAAGCGCTCGGTCAGAAGGCGGTAGCCATAACAGATCACGGTGTTATGTACGGCGCGGTCGCATTTTATAACGCCTGCAAAAAAGAGGGAATCAAGCCGATAATCGGATGCGAGGTATATACCGCATACGGAAGCAGATTTGAAAAGAAGAGAACCCCCGATTATTTCAATTCTCATTTGACTCTTCTCGTTAAAAACGAGACGGGATATAAAAATCTCATAAAGATGGTATCTCTTGCATTTACAGAGGGATTTTACGTAAAGCCAAGAGTTGACGATGAGCTTCTCTCGGCGTATTCCGAGGGACTTATCTGTCTTTCGGGATGCCTTTCGGGTCATATCTGCAAGGCGCTTCTCAAGGGGGACGAGGAGGAAGCCTATAGCTATGCATCAAGGCTTCTTTCTTATTTCGGTAAGGATAATTTCTTTATCGAGATACAGGATAACGGTGTGCCCGAGCAAAAGCAGATAAATGCGACGCTTGGAAAAATAGCGCAAAAGCTCGGAGTAGGGCTTGTTGCGACGGGCGACGTTCACTATCTTAAAAAGAGCGATGCCGAAATGCAGGCGGTGCTTACCTGCATACAGACCGGCACAAGAATAAGCGACGGAAGACCGCTCGGATTTGAAAAGGACGAATTCTATATGCGCTCGGGTGACGAGATGGAAAAGCTCTTTTCAGACTATGAGGGCGCGATCGACAATACGGTGAAAATAGCAGAAAAGTGCAATTTTGATTTCGTTTTCGGGAAAAATCATTTGCCGAGCTATACACCGCCCGAGGGCTATACTCCCGCAAAATATCTTGAAAAGCTTGCAAGTGAAGGACTTGAAGATAAGATAAAAAGCGGAGCAATAACCTTCGATAGCGAATACACAAGGATAGACTATGTGATGAGATATAAGTACGAGCTTATGATCATCGAAAAAATGGGATATTCCGAATACTATCTG
>JAFQWB010000105.1 GCA_017407725.1 Clostridia bacterium
AGAATAATGCTTGCGATAAAATGTGTCATTGCGGAAAAGGACAGTGTTGAGACAATGATATTCGATGAGGTAGACACGGGAGTTTCCGGCAAGACCTCGAGAAAACTCGGACTGAAGCTCAGGCAGATATCGCAGGACCGTGAAGTGCTGTGTGTTACCCATTCGGCACAGATAGCCTCTTTGGGGGATAGTCACTTCTATGTATCAAAAGCCGAAAAGGCAGGCAGGACTTCAACAAGCATAACAGCACTTGGCGGTGACGAGAGGGTAGACGAGGTCGCAAGGATAATTTCCGGCATAGGTGTCACCGATCCTGCCAGGGAAGCGGCAAAGGAGCTTATAAACAACAGAACACTTTGATGAATATAACGGAGGTACAGACATGAGCGAAAAAAGAAAAAAGATTTTCTGGGCATTAAGACTTATAAGCTCGGTGGGAGCATTTGTATTTGCACTTCTGCAGGTGATGGGCATCTGGGATAAGGCAAATTTCATCGCCATAGCGCTTCTTGTCACATCACTTGTACTTCAGGCAGTACAGGAATGGAAACAGCACAAAGGTGTAGCTGTCTTCTCCATAATCGCGGCGATACTCGTGCTTGGCTGTACAGCATATATGATGACACTTTAAAGGATGGATATAACGTGAACAAGATGTCCCCCGCCTCAAAGAGAAAAAATTCACACAGTGAATTTATTTCAATGGAATAGGAAGAAATCTTTGATTTCTTTAAAGAATCCAAAAGGATTCTTCAATCCGCACAGCGGATTTTCCACGGCGGCGGGTTCCATTTCCTCAGTCGGTGTGGGATACAATCCCCCACCGATTGACAGGCAGCCTTGCTGCGAGAAAAAATTCGCAAAGCGAATTTGTTTTTCTTTTGCCACGTTGAATGACGGGGTAAGCCCCTTATTGAATAAAAAAGAGCAATCCGCCTGTTTTTCAACATTAAAATTGCTCTTTAAATTCAAAATTTAGTCTTCAAGACAAGCTGCTCTGGAAAGGTCAATTCTTCCCTTGTCATCTATCTTGATGATCTTTACCTTGATCTCGTCGCCTACGTTACATACGTCTGTAACCTTGCCTGCTCTCTTCTTGTCGAGCTTGGAGATGTGGCAGAGACCTTCCTTACCGGGAGCATATTCTACGAATGCACCGAAATCGAGAACTCTTGTAACGGTACCAACGAATACTGTACCGACCTCGGGATCATGTGCGATAGCTTCAACAGTCTTGAGAGCCTTTTCACAAGCTGCCTTATCAATACCGGAAATGAATACGCTGCCGTCTTCCTCGATGTCGATCTTTGCACCAGTATCAGCACAGATCTTCTGGATGACCTTACCGCCCTTACCGATAACCTCGGCGATCTTGTCAACATCGATCTTTGTGGAGAGCATCTTGGGTGCGCAGTCCTTAACTTCGGGTCTGGGCTCTGCAATTGCCTTGAGCATAACCTCGTCAAGAATATAGTATCTTGCATCACGTGTCTTTTCAATTGCTTCTCTGATAATAGCCTCTGTAAGAC
>JAFQWB010000106.1 GCA_017407725.1 Clostridia bacterium
CGTTGACTCCATCGCCTGTCATACCCACCACAAGACCTGATTTTTGCGCTATTTCCACAAGTCTTTTTTTATCACTTGGAAGTGAGCGCGCAACCACAGAAAGTCTTGGAAGCACTTTTTCGAGCTCTTCACCACTCATCTGCGCCATTTCTTTTCCCGTGATACAAAAATCTCCGTCTGAAAGTATTCCGCACTCCTTTGCAACCGCCTCTGCCGTATCTTTATTATCACCGGTAATCATTACAACCTTTACTCCTGCACCCTTAAGCGCCTTTACAGACCCTTCTGCGCTCACTCTTATTTTATCACGTATACCAACAAGAGCCACGATGGTCAAGGGCGGAAGATATTCCTCGCTCGGCATTTCGGTAGCCTTTGCTATCGCTATAACTCTTATACTTTTTTCGGCAAGTGAACTCAGCCTTGCGTATATTCTGCTTTTATTTATGGGCATAGTTCTTCCGTCACACGAAATTACACCCTCTGATCTTGCGAGAAGTATCTCAGGTGCGCCCTTCACGATCACCTCTTTATTATCAAGCATTACCGCCGAATATTTATATTTACTGTCAAAGGAAAGTCTTTTTTCCACCGTACGGTCGGCATGTCTTTTTGAAAATTTTTCGGCAATCGCCCTATCGGTGGCATTTGAGCCTACCGCCTTTCTCCCCTTCAGACTGCACTCGCAGTTATATTCAGCGCATCTTGTGATGATTCCGTCAAGCATCGGATACTTTTTCAGCCCGGAAACACTTATCTCTCTTCCGTTTTCGATATATATTCCCTCAACGCTTTGTTTACCGCTTGTAAGTGTTCCCGTCTTATCACAAAACAGTATATTCATACTGCCTGCAGTTTCAATTCCGACCGGTTTTTTTATAAGTATCTTATCTCTCAGCATTCTTTTCATATTTGCCGAAAGAACAACGCAAATCATCATCGGAAGACCTTCGGGAACCGCAACTACGATTACGGTTATGGCAAGTGAAAGCGCACTGACAACAGCCGAAAACACGGTTTTTGCATCGCAAAGCTTTGAGAGGGTTACCTGCCACACAAATCCGCTTTCTATTACAAAAATGTTATAAAGATACACCGCCGCCGCAAGTGCCGCCATAACGTAGCCCACTCTGCTTATCAGCCTTGCAAGCTTTGAGAGTCTTATTCTGAGCGGACTTTCTCTCGTATCCTCGGAAAGTGAGCTCGCGATCCTTCCTATAAGTGTTTCCTCGCCTATGGCAGAGACCCTCATAACCGCACTTCCCGAAAGGACGGTACAGCTTCTGAAAAGAGAATTTCCGTCACCTACCGAAAGAACCTCATTATCCGAAATGCTTTTTCTTGCATCCTTTTCCTCTCCACTGAGCATTGCCTCGCTTACGTAAAGCTCTCCGCTCAAAAGAAAGCCGTCGGCAGGTATCATATCACCCGATGAAAGTATCAGAATATCTCCAACCGCTATATCCTCGATATTTACAAGAGTAGTCTCGTTATCTCTTATCACTCGGTATTTTCTTTCGCCCGACTCTTCCCTCAGCTTTTCAAAGGCGTTTTCGCTTCTGTACTCCGAAAAAGCAGAAACAAGCACCGAGGTCAGCACGGCTACAAGTATTCCTATACACTCGGTGATATTGAAATCCCCGAAAGAAAAGACAAGATTCAAGAAAAGCGCGGCAAGAAGTATTCTTATTATCGGATCAGAGAAATTTCCGATGACCTTTTTCAGAAAGCTTTTCTTCTTTTTTGCCTTAAGAACGTTTTTTCCGTATTTTTCTCTTGCGATTTCAAGCTCACTTCCCGAAAGTCCTCTGTATTCTGCCATATTCATAAGCTCATCCCCTGAATTAATATAGTTAATTATATATTCCTTGTGGGATTCTTATTACAAAAATAAAAAGAGATGTAAAACTACATCTCTTTTTGGTTATCTTCCAAATCCTGTTATATCAAGCACGCACTCGCGCGCGATCATCATTCCCGATCCGGATACCGCAAATATGACAGACGAAACGAATGCTCCCTCTGCTTTCGGAAGCTCCTTTGAGAAAACGACCTTAAGACTTTCTATTCCCTCTTCCTTAAGCTTTTTTCTCATGGTTTTCGCAAGTGGACAAACCGAGGTTTTATATATATCGCTCACCTCAAACGCCGAAGGGTCGGTTTTCTTGCCTGCGCCCATAGCGGAA
>JAFQWB010000107.1 GCA_017407725.1 Clostridia bacterium
CCCCTTCTCCCCAGGAGAAGGCTTTTTGTGTATCATCCTTCGCAAAAAGAAAATGAAGTCTGTAGTCTAATTTTGTTTTCAATTACCGACAATCCTCACCCTCTTAGAAGAGCGATGTCTTTGACCGAGCCTTCTCCTGGGGAGAAGGGGGACCGCAGCGCGAGTATCGGCGTTACAATATTAATTATTAATTTAGCGGTTGCGGTGGATGAGGAGATACACATTGGTTGGTGCACGATTTTATTCGGAGTGAATATAACGTAAAACGGGCTACGCGTTCCGCCCCTACTAGTGTGGTGGGTAATGTGGTACGTCAAAAACTTTTATAAAACCGTCTTTTTGTGCTTGTTTTCGTTGACAAAAAAAGCTTATCACTCTCCTTAGGAGTGATAAGCTTTTTTATTTACGAAAGTAAGATAATTACTCGGCAAGAGTTCCCATAGGGTCCCAGGGCTTTAATACCGTGGGAGTGGAATTAAGAACGTCACTGTATTTTTCAAGATATTTCTTGTTAACGACAGCCTGATATACGAATCTGTCAAACCACTCGTCGCTTGAGAAGTAGTATCCCTTGTTGGGGCCGTTTTCTCCCCAGCTGTTTTCGATCTTCCATCTTGTGGGCTTGTCATCTACAAGGTGAACGCCCGTAATGACCATGGCGTGATTCATTGCGCTGTAGTAATAATCAAGTGCATCAGCCTTGTCAATGTAGGTGTCAAGTCCTGTTACCGCATCGTAATCGTAAAGAGCGGGATCCCAAAGAGCCTTGGTATCTCTTTCACCGAATTTTCCGCAGTCGCTTCCGAACCATACTATCTCGCCATCCTTAAGCTGGGAAAGCACGGCATCCTTGAATTCATCCATAGGGAGATTTAAGTACTTTACGATATCTCCCTCTGCCACGTTTCCGAGATATTCAACCGTGTAAAGCTTTCCGAACGGCTTGTCGGATGTGGGACCGTTTATAATGCTCACGTAGTCATTAAGCATATTTCCGACGTACTTTTCCTTGAAGGAAAGGGGAGTGTGATCCTTTTCAACAAAGATCTTTCCGTCCTTGTCCTTGTATTCAAAATCAAATGTCTTGGGCGGCTTTCCGTAGCACGAAACAAGGAAAACGTATATTTTCTTTATCATTTCAGCCTTTTCGCTCTGAATCGTATCAAGCGATGCGCCCTCCTTGTAAAGCCTTCTGAGCTTTGCGGTGCAGCTCTTTAAGTATACGTTCAGCTGATTGTTCATCTGACCTGTCGAGGATGACTGAGCATTGTCGGGGAAGTTGTCCTTGGGAAGGATTCCGTATTTTTCAATAACGTTAACAAACATATCCCACTGACCGCCGTCCGAAACTCCGTTTTGGATTATGAACGAAAGAGTTCTGTCATCCGTATCTCTGTCAATAAGCTCAATTATCGATTCAAGATAGTAGTTTGATCTTTCGAACTTGTCCCAGAAAGCAAGCCAGGACTGAGAAAGCTCAAAGTTTTCAAGATTCTTTTCCTTTGCGATTCTTTCTCTTAAAAGATTGGTTGCGGCAAAGAGCCAGCATCTTCCGCTTGACTTCTGATTTGCGGCAGGAAGAGTCTTTATGTCTATAGAGAAGTTGAAATTCTTTCCGACCATGTTGTCGCCGATGAAGGCAAGGTCGGAAATCGAGAGCTTGTAAAGAGCATTGTGAATAAGCTTTGAGGACGGTCTTGATTCATAAGCCGCATCAAAGCTTTCGATGTCTGATACAGTAATGTTTTTCATATTTAATACCTCCGGATGATTTTTAATAAAGCACGGGATCCTTTCTGAATTTCTTTATAATATGGAAGGTCTGGTAGTTTGCATCGTGATAGTTCCTTGCGCCGTTCATCGCGGTACGTGATAAGAAGATGATATCATCACCCTCAAAGTAGAAGGGAACGTACTGGAAGCCGACCTCCTTCGGGTGGCAGTCGCGTCTGTCAAATATGTCGAGAACTACCTCCCAGTTTTCAAGATCGGATGATCTTACAAGCGAAAGAAGCCGTCTGTCGTGCGGCCAGGCTTTGTCGGTCGCCCTTGAAATGATAGAGAAGTAGTCGCCGCTGATGTCATCTTTCTTTATCATAAATTTCGAGTGATTTCCGTCAAATTTTATCGGATGCGAATATTTGAGGGGAGCGCTCGGATTCTCGGTATCTATTTCAAAAGCGAGAATCTTTCCGTATTTCGCTTCGCTCATGGTCATGTCGTATCGCATAATGTTGAGCAGCCTTCCATCGGGCGACAGTACTACCGTGCCCTCCATGCAACCGTTGCTCGGTGCTTTTTCAACTCCCTCCCACTCGGGATCAAACTTTATCGGCTCTGTAAGTGTCCAGCTTGAAGCATCGAGAAGGTCGCTCTCGGCGTCACACGAAAGAACTGCAGCGGCGTGATAGCCTGCCTTCCACGCGCCCCACTCACAGCTTGTGTAGAGTCTGTCTTTGTATCTGAATATGTTCTGCGGGGCTCTGTGCGTTCCTGCCGCACCGGGCGAGCAGGAGCCTCTCATGATAACGGTAGGAGCTTCAAAGGTTTTTCCGAAATCGGAAGATTTTCCGATTAAAAGATCGCCGTATTCGGTTGATACGCAGAGCATATAAAGCTCGCCCTTGTGAATGAACATATGTCCCCAGTAGCAAGGGAAGAGCTCGTTCTGATAGTGCCAGGTCTTTCCGTTATCGTCCGAGCGGTATATAAGCGTGAGATTCTGCGGCGCATCGGGTGCATAAAGGTCCATACTTGCAAGAAGCGCGCCGTCGGGAAGCCTTACAAGGCTGGGTGAACAAAGTGCCTTGCCCGAATATGAATAAGCGTCATCCTCGGGGTGAAGGTAGTTCACGACAACGCCGACCGCTTCGGCGGTCTTTGCAAGACGGACGCGGCTTTTCTTGTCACCGAGGGCAACGTAAAGCTCGTAATCGACAAGAGTGTCAAGGGCTGTCAGAGTGTACTCTCCGCCCGTAATGTTTTCAATGCAGGCATAAGAATCGGTTCCTCTTTTTCTGTAATAGAGGCTGTAAGACTCGCCTTCTTCAAAAAGCCACTCGACGTGAATGTAATCCTTTCCGGGGGCAAGTCTGGAGATATAAATATCTCCCGTATTGAAGAAATAAGGCTTGTACGGGCGGTGGCTCCAGTTAACGCTTCTTTTCATAAATACCTCCTATTTGATTCCTATAAGTGAGGGGAATGCATAGGTCAGCTCGCGCATATCCTCAACACACTTTTTGGCATATTCGGTGAGATCGGCAGAGTTTCTTACTCTTGATATGTTTTCTGTGGGAATGCCCTCAAGGCACATATTGTATTTGGCGCTGAGAGGATAGGGAAGCCCTACCTCGGTGAATGCAAGAGTGCCGAGGAATTTCTGAAGAATATCGCACTTTTCGGGCTCTTTGTTATAGTTCTCGCAAAGATAAACGTAAAGCTCGGGGTGGATGTTGCCCATAACGCTGCTGTATCCCGCCGCGCCGTATCTGAGCGATTCAAGAAGCGTCTGAGCGTTGGCGTTCATAAGCTTGAGATTGCTTCCTCTTATAACGTCAAGTCTCTCCTTTATCATATCTATGTCACAGCAGGTGTCCTTCATGAAATAGAATCTTCCCGTGTCAACGCAGTATTTGAGAATTCTCGGAGTAACCAGCCTTTTGTAAGGGAAGGGAGTTTCGTAAAGACCGAGTCTTATGTCATCGGGAATAAGAGAAAGAAGCTTTTCAAGATTCTTAAGGAAAACATCGTCGCTCTCGTTGTTGAGGTCGAAGCGGTTTGTCATAAAGATCATTGCATCGCTGCCCGCCTCATAGAGCTTCATAAGCTCATACGCTTGTCTGTCAATGCTCTCTGCGGTGTGACCTGAGGTAACCACCGTGAAAAGACGACCCGAGGAATCCTCAAGCTCCTTGGCTTTTTTGTAAACAAGCTTTGCAATAGAGAGCTTTTCACTGAATGAAAGATCCCACGATTCGCTCGAATGACAAAGTGCAAATACGCCGTGGCATCCTTTGTTAAAATACCATTCTACGTATTTTTCGGCCGTGTCAAGATCAACACTGCCGTCTTTCTTGTACGGAGTAAGCATTGTGGGATATACTCCGTAGTTTAATTCCTTGCTCATGTTGTTCTCCTTTGATTTATTCTGTAAAGTTTTCGTAATATTCGCTCGGCGAATAGCCGGTTTGTTTTCTGAAGAATTTGCTGAAATACAAGGGGTCGGAAAAGCCTACCGCATATGCGGTTCCCGAAACGCTGTTTCCCTCACCGAGAAGGCTTTTGGCTTTTTCAAGCCTTAATGACAGAAGATACTCGGACGGAGTCTGTCCCTTGTACTTTTTGAAAAGCCTGCAGAGGTATACAGAGCTTATTTTGTGTTTTTCATAAAGAGCCGAGAATCTGAAATCGGGATTTCCAATGCCTTCTTCTATGTCCTTTGCAACGGTGTCGATAATTTCAGAGGCTTCGCCGCAATGCCTTTGGTTTTCGTTCGATATCGAGATTTTATACAGGATATCATAGAGTATGGAGGTGGCTTTAAGCATACCCGAGTGAGAGCCAATGGAGTGAACCTTAATAAGCTTTTCAAAAAGCTCGTTTCCGCCGATCAGGTGTGCTTTGATCGGGTGTTCTATCTCGGCATCGCTTGTAAAGGTTACCGCGATGTACGAGCCTGCCTCGGTTGTTTTTACAGAGTAGTCGCTTTTGTCGGGAACGATAACAATGTCACCGGGTTTAAGCGGAAAGACGTGTTCGCCTATCATATAGGTTGTTTCCCCCGACGTTTTCAGAAGCATAAGATTGTTTTTTCGCGAAGCTATCGAACGTGCCGTAGCAGACTGACCGCGCCTGACTCCGACAAGAGATACCGATTTGAAAGAAAATTCCATATCTCCTCCAAAACCAATGAAAAAATCAGAAATACAGTTGATTTTAACAAATAATTTCTTATTTAATTATATTTTATACTAAAAAATTCAAATGTCAAGTGATATCGGTTATTAATTTTCCATGTTGTTAAAATAATTCCATTTACATGCCGTCGTGTTCTATATATAATGTGATCAAAGGCGAAAAGCCCTACCTTTGAGAGGAATGATAATAATGAAAAAGCTTTTAATGGCATTACTTGTTTCCTGCCTTGCAATTTCCTTGCTTGTTCTTGCGGGATGCAAAGGAAATGAGCCTGCAGTTACTACGGGCGAAACAACGACGGGTGCCTTGGGCACTACAGATCAGAACGGAACGACCGTCCTTACAACGGCTACGGCACCGATAACCACCACAGCTTCGCCCGTAACCACTAATGCGGGCGGAGATGCAAATAAGCCGGAGGATGATACGATGAGAATACTCTTCCTTGGTAACAGTCTTATGTTCTATAACGATATGCCTGAAACCTTCAAGGCTATGGCAAAGGCGGCAGGCAAAGAGGTGTATATTCAGTCGGTGCTTGACGGCGGATCTACAATTGCCAAATATGCCGATCCGGCTCACGAGCTTGGGGTATCAGCAAGAAAGATGATCGGTCTTGGTAACTGGGACTATATCGTGATCCAGCCCTCACGCAGAGCAACGCCGTGGGAGAATACTGTTCTTGAAAGAGAGATCGAAGCCGCCAAGACCATAATAGGTCTTGCAGACGGTATCGGAGCGAAGATAGTTATATACAGTGTATGGGGTAATAACAGCGGAAAAGCAACCGCTTATACCGCCGTAGGGGCATCGGGCACCGAATCGCTTACTACAAAGCTTATATCAAGACCTGCGCATGCAAAATTTATGTATGAGTTCGGATTAAGAGTTGCAAGCGAGCTGGGAGAGGGAGTTACCACCGTATATGCGGGACTCGCCTTTGAAAACTGTATAGCACTTAATCCGGATATCAATCTTTATCATACAGATTATACACATCCGTCGCCCGAGGGCTCTTATCTTGCGGCGGCAACCTTCTATGCAACCCTTTTCGGTGAGAAGTCGCTTGAGGTAGGATACAAGCACGGAATAAACAGCTACAAGGAGCTTTGCACAGTGGCAGACAAGACCGTGCTTGAAGGACGTATGCCCGATTTTAAGGAGCCTGAGGTTTCCGAAAACGCAGATCAGTACAGAATTCTTTATATAGGCTCTGCGCTTATCAACGATTATGCAATGGCAGAGGTTCTTGAAAAGGTAGCAAAGGAAAGTGTCGGTAAAGAGATATATTCTCAGTCGCTTACCTCGGGATCATATACGAATACGCTTCTTACAGATCCTGCAAAGGATCTCGGTTTCCGTGACTCTCTGCTTGAAAGATGGGATGCCGTGGTTATTCAGATAACAAGACGTTGCACACCCTCGTCACCCGACGTTGCAGAGTCGGAGCTTGCGGCTCTCAAATCCGTATGGGATACCATAGTAAAGAGCACAAGCAACGTTTACATCTTTGCGCTTAACGGCTCTGACGGTCAGTCGATATTCACAACAAAGGGCGGAGAGCTCAATTATACAAAGACCAGCAACAAGGAAACGTATACGTCCGCAGAAATGTCAAAGTATTACGCTGACCTTGCGAAGGCGTGGGCAGAAGAGCTCGGATGCAAATACATCGATTATGCAAACGGATATACTGATCTTTCCGCCGCAGGAATAAAGAATGCGACAACGGTGGGATACCTTCAGGCTTGCTCACTCTTCTATTCGATATTCGGCGAGGAAATACCCGAAACAAGTAAAGAGCTTAACGGACTTTCAGCGTCTGTTGCGGCAGAGGTAAGAAAGATCGCCATAAAGCGCTGTCCTATCACCAAAGAGTAAAATAAAAGGCAAACGCTTAACCCTTAAGGGCTAAGCGTTTGCCTTTTTTTAGTGAATATAACTCGGACGAGCACCCTTTTCTCTGAAGTCGGAGGGAGATACTCCCGTAATGCTTTTGAACGATCTTGAAAAGTTGCTGAGATCGGAAAATCCCGATTCAAACGCTATTTCACGAATCGGTCTGTTTGTTGTAACAAGAAGCTTCTGTGATGCAGATATTCTGAGCATCATGATATATTCCTTTGGACTGTAGCCCACCTGCTCCTTGAAGATGTGTGAAAGATAGTATTTGCTTATGTGATACCTTTTTGCAATATCGGAAAGCAGAATACGATCTGAATAATTTGCTTCAAGCTCGCCCTTGATGGCGCTTATAAGCTCATAGGTCTCAGAGTTGCTGCTTTTCTTGAAAAGAGCGGGATGAGACAAAAAGACAAGATAAAGAAAAGTTGAAAAGAGAAGCGAAAGTCCTCCCTCAATGGGTCTTTCGTCCGATCTGTACTCGGATAAAAGAGAAGCAAGAACAGGCTCGATGGCACGGTCCTTTTCGGAAAGTATAAGATGATGTGAAAAGCTTGCAGAGCCCTGCTTAAATATAGCATCAAGATTTTTTGCCGACGGAAGGTAGTCTATAAGTGAGGGATCTACCGCCATAACGTAGCGTGAATAGTCGCCATTTACAGGCGTTATTGAGTGCGGCTCAAAGCTTCTTATAAAGATAAGCGAAGGGGCAGAGCACTCGTATTCCTTTTCGGAAATACAGACAAGTGCCTTTCCCTTGGTAATCATAATTATTTGGTAGAATTTGTGGCTGTGAGAAATTCTCGGCTCAGCCACCGTGCTTGACGAAAAATAAAATTCCTTTATAAAGCTGTCGGAACCGGGCATAAAGGTGCCTCCTTTTTGAAAGCCTGTGGATAATTTCTCTTCTTATAAATGATACCATCTCTTTTGCTTTTTGTCAACACAAGAAATAAATTATGTAAAAATTGCTGTATGGATTTTCTTTTACGGCAATAAAAACACTTTAATTCACGGCACTTTTCGGTTATAATTTGATTAAAAAACAGTAATGGAGATTGTTATGACAGATACTAAAAGACCGTCGGGATGCAAGGACCTTCCCGAATTTATAAAATACGAAAACGATTTGTCGCCGCTTTCCGCGCCTCTTATCATAAACGGCAGACAAGTTCCCAACAGAATATGCTATCAGCCTATGGAGGGTGCGGACGGAAGCCTTTCAGGTGCTCCCGGTCACCTCACCGTAAGACGCTATGACAGATTTGCGCGCGGCGGTGCGGGACTTATCTGGTTTGAGGCGACAGCAATAGTACCCGAGGGCAGAGCCAATCCTCACCAGATGTACATTACAGAGAAAAACGCCGATGAATTTGCAAGACTTGTTGAGGATACCAAGAATACCTGCATCAAGGAAAACGGATACGAGCCTATAATAATATGCCAGCTTACCCATTCGGGCAGATGGTCAAAAAACGAAAATGGCAGAGCGCCCATGATCGCTTATTCAAAGCCGATATTTGAAAAGGATTCGCCGATAGATGCCAAAAACATAGTGACCGATTCATATCTTGACTCTCTCCCCGAAAGATACGTAAGCTCGGCAAGACTTTGTGAGAGAGCGGGATTTGACGGTGTGGATATCAAGGCTTGTCACGGATATCTGCTCTCAGAGCTTCTTTCCGCATACCGCAGAGAGGGTAAATACGGTGGAGCTTTCGAAAACAGAGCAAGACTCCTCTTTGACAGTACCGAGGCAGTAAGAGGAGCGCTTGATAGCGGCTTTATTGTGGGAAGCAGATTCAATATGTATGACGGATATGCATATCCCGACGGAATCGGAGATTCGGGTAAAGAGGGAATACCCGATTTTACAGAGGGTAAACTGATCGCTAAAGGACTTTTCGAAAGAGGAGCGACACTTCTCAATGTAACCATGGGCTGTCCCTACACGAATAACGAGGTAAACAGACCCACCTCCTTTGCAAAGAGTGTAAACCCCTATGAAAGCGTAAAAAGAATGCTTGACGGAGCACGCGAGGCAAAGCTTTCGGCACCTGATGCCGCAGTTGTTGTTTCGGGAATTTCTTTTTTGTCATCATCAGCTCCAAACGTTTGCTCGTATTACATAGGCGGCGGAGATTTCGATATGGCGGGCTTCGGAAGACAGAGCTTTGCTTATCCCGACCTTGCAAGAGATATTCTTAAGAGCGGCAAAATGAAGGATAAGAGCACCTGCCTTACCTGCGGTAAATGCACAGAGCTTATGAGAGGGGCTGAGGGCGCGGGATGTCCCGTATACGATAGAGAAGCCTATCTTGATATGTACAGAAGAATGGGGGAAAAATAATATGAAGGTCGCAATTGTAACCGGAATTATGGGCGGAATAGGCAAGGCGTGCGCACTTGCGCTTTCCGAAAAGGGATATGCGGTTGTAGGTATGGGAAGAAGGGGCGACCCCGATCTTTCGGATTTTGAAGGCAAGGATATAACCTATATTTCGGGCGACGTGTCATCTTCCGATGACAGAGAAAAGCTTGTAAAGACCGCAAGTGAAAAGGGTGAAATATATGCGCTTGTCAACGTTGCGGGAATAGCGCCGAGAGTAAGAAACGATCTTCTTGAAATGACCGAGGAAAGCTATGACGAGGTCATGGGAATAAATACAAAGGGAACTCTCTTCCTTACTCAGTCGGTCGCAAGACTTATGATAAACAATCCCATTTGCGACGGTGCGAAGGGAAGAATAGTAAATATTTCATCCTGCTCGGCGTATACAAGCTCTGTAAGCCGCGGAGAATACTGTATTTCCAAGGCAGGTGTTTCAATGATCACAAAGCTTTTTGCAGACAGGCTTTCATCCGAATACGTAACCGTAAACGAGATATGTCCGGGAATCATTTCTACCGATATGACCGCAAAGGTGAAAGAAAAGTATGACAAACTGATAGCAGAGGGACTTGTTCCTCTCGGAAGATGGGGAACTCCCGAGGACGTTGCAAAGGCTGTGCTTGCGCTTTGTGACGGAACCTTTGGGTATACAACGGGTGAATCCTTTATCGTTGACGGAGGCATGCACATAAGAAGATTATGAAAAACAGATATAACACCTTGATAATAGGAAGCGGATGCGCGGGCTTCAATGCCGCAGACAGACTCTTTTCTCTTGGGGTAAAGGATATTGCTCTCGTTACCGAGGGAATAAATATGGGTACGTCGCGCAATACGGGAAGCGATAAGCAGACCTACTATAAGCTCTCGCTCTGCGGAGACGAGGGTGACAGTGTCAGATCGCTTGCAGAGACACTCCATTCGGGCGGCGGCGTAATGGGAGAGCACGCGCTTTGTGAGGCGGCGTATTCGGTAAGGTGCTTTATGCGTCTTGTAGAGCTTTCGGTGCCCTTCCCGTGTAATGAATACGGAGAGTATGCAGGCTATAAAACAGACCACGATCCAAGAAGCAGAGCGACCTCATCGGGACCGCTGACTTCAAAATATATGACAGAGGCGCTTGAGAAATCGGTAAAAGAAAAGAATATTGAGATAATTGACGGCTACAAGGTCATAAAGATTCTTAAAGGCGGTAACGAGGTGTGCGGAATTGCCGCAATTTCAAAGGAAAATAACGAGCTTGTCATAATTGAATGCCAGAATCTGATACTCTGTACGGGCGGACCTGCATCGGTCTATGAAAATACGGTTTATCCCGATAGCCAGAGAGGCGCTACCGGTCTTGCGGTAGATGCAGGAGCGGCTCTTTCAAACATGGAGGAATGGCAGTACGGAATTGCAAGCACCGACTTTAAGTGGAATCTTTCGGGAAGCTATCAGCAGGTGCTTCCAAGATACATTTCCGTTGATGAAGAAGGTAGAGAGCGCGAATTTCTTTACGATGCGCTTGGAAAAGAGTCTCTTTCGCTTGTATTTCTCAAGGGCTATCAGTGGCCCTTTGACACGAGAAAGATAAACACGTCTTCAAAAATTGACATACTTGTTTCCGATGAGATCAAAAAAGGAAGGCGGGTTTATCTCGACTTTACAAGAAATCCGAAGGGACTTGAAAACGGGTTTGAAGCACTTTCAAAAGAAGCATATGACTATCTTGACAGATCGGGAGTGCTTTTCGGCACACCTTTTGAAAGACTTGAAAAGATGAACTTTGGCGCTGTAGAGCTTTACAGATCACACGGAATTGATCTTGAAAAGGAGTATCTTCGTATATCGGTCTGCGCTCAGCACTGTAACGGAGGGGTTCTCGTCGATGAAAACTGGCAAAGCACTATAAGGGGACTTTACTGCGCAGGCGAGGCGGCAGGAACCTTCGGTGTATACCGACCGGGCGGAAGCGCGCTCAATTCGACTCAGGTAGGAAGCCTACGGGCGGCAGAGCATATAGCACGGTCAGAGGAAAGGGAATATAAAAAGGCTTCTTATAGTATGCCGAAGATCAGATACGGCAAATCAAATCTTTCTTCTATTGAAAATGAGCTCAGACATAAAATGAGCAGTTTCGCCGATTTTGACAGAAGCACCGACAGAATGAGGGAGCTGTTTGCAAGGACGGGCGAGCTTCTTGATAACTTCTTTGAAAAGGTATACGTAGAGGATAAGAAAGAGATAATAGGTCTTTTTGAGCTATACGATACTCTTCTTACACAGAGGGCGGTTCTCAGCGCAATGATATATTCAGCCGAAAATATAGGAACTCACGGTGCGGCTATCGTAGATAAAAACGAAGTCTCCTTTGATGGCGTGAGAAAGACGAGAACGGTGACAGATCGTGACAGATCTTATTTTGAAGAGGTGTCAGATATACCGCGCCCCGAGCTTTGGTTCGAGACTCTTCTCGCAATAAACAAAGAAAAGAGACAAAGGATATGAAGATATGTTTTATTGGATTTTGCGGTCATTCCTTTGATGCTTATAAGGCGTTAAAAAGGGTAAATAATGCCGTAATATGCGGATATGCCAACGGAAGCGAGCATGAGAAAATAAGCACATCCCCTCTTGAAGGGGTGACCTATTATGATAATTACAAGAAAATGCTCGATACTGAAAATCCCGATATCGCGGTAGTTTCACCCGTGTTCGGACTAACGGGTGAAATATGTATTGAATGCGCAAACAGAGGCATTGATATATTTGCGGAAAAGCCTGTTGCCAAAGATATTGAAACACTTAACAGGCTTAAAGAAGCGGTTGCAGTAAACAACGTAAGATTCCTTGCAATGCACTATTTGAGATATAATCCTACCTTTTACACTGCGGCAGAACTTGTAAGAAACGGAGCTATCGGCGATATAACTCTTCTGAATGCGCAAAAGAGCTACAAATACGGAACAAGACCCGGGTGGTATGAAAGCAAGGAGCTTTATACGGGCACTATACCGTGGGTAGGTATACACGGAATTGATTGGATCTATCATTTTTCCGGAAAGAAATTTTTGTCTGTCAGAGCATTGAGCGATAAGGGAATGCCCGAAAAGTCGGCAGCATGTCTTTACGAGCTTGAGGGTGGAGCAATCGCGACTCTTTCTGTTGATTACTATAGACCGGGCGGAGCAAGGACACACGGTGATGACAGAATAAGATGCGTTGGAACAAAGGGAGTTCTTGAGGTCAAGGACGGAAGAGTTCTTCTTATCGACAGCGAAAGGGAACGATATATAGAAAACGAAAAAGCCCCCGACCTCTTTGAAGAATTTTTGCTCGGTAAGGATACTATCTGCAGAGAAGAAGTATTTTATCTTACCGAGATTGCACTGCTTACAAGCGAAGCTGCGGATATTAACAAAAGAATTGATATAGGAGGGGCTGTATGAGAATTTTGCTTGTCGGAACTAGCGGATATGCGGTCGGATACGTCGATCTTTTGTTAAAAGGACACGAAAATGCCGAGCTTGTGGGAGCGGTCGATCCGTATATTGAGAATTCCCCACGAAAAAAGGCACTTGAGGATGCGAAAATTCCGATATATGAAAATATGCAGGAATTTTATAAGGCGGATAAAGCTGATCTTGCCATAATTTGCACACCGACTCACCTTCACTCTGAAATGAGCAGGTACGCCCTCTCGAAGGGATCTTACGTGCTTTGCGAAAAGCCTGCCGCCGCGACAGAGAGCGATGCTCTTGCAATGCTCTCGGCAGAGAAGGAATATTCACGCTTCATTGCTATCGGTTATCAGTGGTCGTATTCGGATGCGATAAAGTCACTCAAGAGTGATATTATATCGGGCAAGTTTGGAAAAGCCTTGTCAATGAAAAGCGCTATCAGCTGGCCGAGAAATACGGATTATTATAACAGAGGCAGCAAATGGGCGGGAAGAGTTACCAAGGACGGAAGGATGATACTTGATTCTGTCGCATCCAACGCCTGCGCTCACTATATTCATAATATGCTCTTTTTACTCGGTGATAAAATGTCGGAAAGCGCTTTGCCAACCGACGTAAAGGGAGATTGCGTAAGGGCAAACGATATAGAGAACTTTGATACCTGCTCGCTCAGAATTATGACCGACAAGGGAGTACCTCTGTATTTTATAGCATCACACGCTACAGATAAAAATAAGGATCCCGAATTCGTATACGAATTTGAAAAGGCAAGTATTGTTTATGCACAGAACGATCGAAAGGATATCAGAGCTGTATATAAGGACGGCAGAGTCGAATCTTACAAAGATCCTTTTGAAAGACCGCTTGGAAAGGTTGACGACTGTATAAGTGCTGTAAAAGAGGGCACTACCCCCATCTGTACAGTCGGTACTGCTCTTGCACACACACGTCTTATTGAGATGATCTATGCCAATATTCCGGTTAGAAATTTTAACAGGGAGCTTGTTTTTTATAACAGCGATAAAAGAGCCTTTTACGTTCAGACCCTTTTTGAAAAAATGTATGAGTGCTATAAAAAAGAAAAGCTCCTTTCAGAGCTTTATCCCGATATTTTAGGTGATTAAAATTTAGGCGCCTCTGCAGACCTACAAGGCTTGCAGAGGCGTTTTGATTATATTTCTTTAAGGCACCACTCGGGGTGATCCTTTGATAGCTTTCTGATGGCGTGAATATAGAGAAACACAAAGAGTAGTGCGGCAGA
>JAFQWB010000108.1 GCA_017407725.1 Clostridia bacterium
GGCTCGCCGCCCGAGAAGGTGACTCCGCCATCCTTTATAATATCGTAGTTTTTGAGTAATTTTTCAAGAAGCTCATTGTCGGTATATTCTTTGCCGATGACAGAGAGTGCATTTTTGGGACAAACGTGAAGGCATCTCCCAAAGGGCTTGCAATCATCGTGAGAGCATTCCTTTTGGCACTCCAAACACCCGATGCACACGTTTTTCTTATAGGAAATCTCGGGACGGGGCGAAAGTCCCTCGGGGTTGTGACACCAAACGCATCTTAAGGGACAGCCTTTGAGAAATATTGTAGTGCGAAGACCGGGACCGTCGTGAATGCTGAACTCCTTGATGTCAAAAACCGTGCCTTTTAAGGCTTTAGAGCTTTCGGGAGTGGTCATACTGTGTATTCCTGCCTTGCTATAACGTGATCCTGGTATTCCTTGTCAAGCTCTGTGAAGTATGCGCTCCATCCCCATATTCTCACTATGAGCGAGGGATAAGCTTCGGGGTGCTTCTGAGCATCCTTAAGAAGGTCCGAATTTACCGCGTTGAGCTGAAGCTGATGTCCGCCGAGAAGAATAAACTGTCTTACAAGCGCTCCGACAACTTTAGTTGCGTCGTCCGACGCGAACACAGAGGAATGAAGCTCAAGAGTGAGCGGACCGCCGTTGCAGGCGAGCTTTAAGTCGGGGGTCGTCATCGATCTTATAAGAGAGAAGGGGCCGTCTGTCCTTGTAAAGAGATTTACCGAATAGTTTGCGGCAAAGGGCTCGCCATTTCTTCTGCCGCTTGCAGATGCGCCCATTTCCTCTGCCATACGAAGATAGAACATTGCAGAGCCTGTTCCTGCTCTGTATATTCCGCCTCTGTCGTTTCGCCTGTCACGAAGAGCCTCGGAGAAGCTTTCAATAAGGAAAACAAGGGCAGAGTCGGCAGAATCGCTTGATGCACCGAGCTTTTCGCTTTCGTATCTTAAGGAGTGAAGAAGCTCCGCTTCACCCTCAAAATCGTTTTCGACTGCTTTTATAAGTCGCTCTGCAGGCATATTCTTATCAAAAACATGCTCCTTTATTGCCGCAAGAGAGTCTGCGGCATCCGAAATTCCAACTCCGTGTAAACCGTAGTTTACATATTTGGGATTTCCTTTTTCGTATCCCATAAGAGATTCAAGTAAAGGAGAAGGAACAAACCAAACGCTCTTTATTTTGTCGCATATGCTATCGCACATAGTAAAGATCTCTTTTTTTACGCACGAAAGAAAATCGCCGTAGCTCTTTGAATGAGCAAGATCTCTTCTGAGACAGGTATCGACCGCTTTGGGAAGATTTAGTGCACCAACGTTGGGAATGTCCTCGCCGACAGCAGGGATAATAAACTCCCAGCAGGCGGCAACTGTGTAATTCTCGGCATCCTTCTTCTCGTATCCGAGAGTGGTGAGCGCATCGATCACAATATCGTCATTTGAATACTGAGGGAATCCGAGTCCCTTTTTGGTGAGATCGGAGCAAAGTGTGTATATTTCCTCGGGCGTGTTCTTGTCAACTCTTACGTTTATCTTGGGGTCGATGACAAGTAAATTGCCCGATGCCTTTATTGCAAGATATGAAAGGGTGTTGAAGCCGCCGTCAACACCGCCGAGCATAAGGCTCTGACCGTCGTCGCCCTGCTGTATGCCGGGATAAAGCTCTGAGTCAATATTGAGCGAGAGGAAGAATTCCTCAACAAGCGAAAGCGCGCTTTCAGAGTTTTCCTTTCCGCTCTTAAGATCATTTTCAAGATAGGGATAGAGGTATCTGTCAAAGCGGCCGAGAGTGTTGTGATAGTTGCCCTCAAGGAAAAGGGCGTAATTTAAGATCCTCACAAACTGAAGAGCCTCTCTGAAGCTTGTGGGTGAGTACATAGGCACTCTTTCAAGAGTTTTTGCAATATCATCTCTGCCGATCGATTCGGCGTAAAGCCTGTATTTTTCGCAAAGAGAGAGAAGGGCGTCTATCGATCTTTGTGAATGGAGATCGGATCTTTCACGTATAGCAAGAAGACCGCTTTTCAGCACACCCTCATAGTCTATGGTAAGGTTTGAGCGGTATCCGAGCTCGTGGATAAAATGCTCTTTTCTGATCTCTTCCCATTCGTTAGCCGTGAAAACGTCGGGGATGTTTTCACAGCCTCTTATAAAAACTATTCTCTGTGAGTCAAGAATAATCGGATTTTCAAGAGAACAAAGAAGCTCAAAGCGCCTTGTCATCCGCTCTTCGGCAGAGAGTCCGAGAGAAGAATATTCGTCGCAAAGTGCAGAAACCTTGTATCTTGTTTTTCTTTGTATTTTATTTTTCACTATATCATCGTAAAGCTGTTTGTTCATATGATCTCTCCTGTATAAGAAAATTTTGATAATCGTTAATTTATAGCTTCAGTATAGCAAAAAAATGTTGACATAAAAAGCAAATTGCTATATAATAATAGCCAAAAGTTAACTTTTTTGCGAGGATGAAATGATATATCAGAAATCCAATTCAAGAACGAGCCAGTATTTTGAGTGCATAAGATATAAGGATTTCTCATTTTTTGAGCATATGCACAGAAATCCGGAGCTTATATACGTCAGAAAGGGAGAAATATCGGTAATAACCGAGCTTGGAAAAGAGCGCGTTACAGAGGGAAATTTTGCACTCGTTTTCCCCAATAGAGTGCATTCTTATTCGAGTGAGGGAAGCTCGGTAGTTGACGTTATTATCTTTTCAGAGGATCACGTGCCCAATTTTTCGTCCAAAATAAGGGGTAAAAGCCCCGAAAGATGCGTTTTTTCGGCGCGTGAGGAGGTAAGGCGCTTTGCTGAGAGCTCTCTTTTTGTGTGCGAGAGCATTCCCGATTTCTATATTATCAAGGGCGCGCTGTACGCCCTTCTCGGAGAATTTCTCTCATCGGTGGGCATGTCGGAGTCTGCAGTAAAGAAAGAATCGCTGATTGACGATATAATTGCGTATGTAGACAAAAATTACACAGAGCCGATCAGCCTTAAGAGTATGGCAGAGGCGCTCGGATATGAGGCTCACTATCTGTCAAGATACTTTCATCAGCGTATTCCAATGCATTTTTCAAGATACGTTAACCTCTACAGAGTGGAAAGAGCGACGAATCTTCTCATGAATACCGATATGAGCATTACCGAAATTGCGCTTTCAAGCGGATTTCAGAGTATAAGAAGCTTTAACCGTGTATATCTTGAGCTTACGGGACTTTCACCCAGCATGACGTCAAGAGGAATCGGAGAGCCGCCCTCGCATCTTGTGACCGAGCCTGCGCGCGATGCTTTTTGAATTTGATGCCAAAAGCTCTTGAAATAATGTGATTTACGTGATATAATTTAATCGGAGTTGATAAAATGAAAGTGATAATCTGTCTTGACGATAGGCTCGGAATGACCTTCAATAAAAGAAGGCAGTCAAGAGATTCCGAGGTAATAAAGGATATATGCAAAAGACTTGGAAATGAAGCTCTCTTTGCCGAGGAGTATTCAAATACGCTTTTCGACCGAATCGGAGTGAATATACTCCCTCTTGAAAAAGCGGAAAAAAACAGTACGCTTTTTCTTGAAAGAATAGATCCCGAGAGATACTCAGGCTACATAGATACGCTCATAATTTACAGATGGAACAGACATTATCCGAGCGATCTTAAATGTACGCTCGATATGAATGCCTTTGAGCTATCTGAGAGTCTTGAATTCAAGGGAAGCTCTCACGATATGATAACCCGTGAAGTGTGGAAAAGAAAATAAAAATGTAAATTGTAAACTAAAGATTACATATAAGGAGAAAAAATGAAAAGACTTTTTGACAAGACGCGTATTATAAGATCGGTTGCTCTTTTGGTAGCTCTTCTTACCCTTCTGACCTCGTGTGCAGAGCTTGAGGCTATATTCGGGGAATTTTTGCCCTTTGGAACAAGCGCGAGCACGGTACCTAACCTTCCCGAATCGGATGCAGAGATACCTGCCATTCCCGACGTTGAGTTTACCTATAAGGATATACCCGAATATACCGGTGAGGCATTCGTTGCCATAAACGGAAATACGCCGTTTTTCTCGCTCAGCGAATACACCCTTCTTTCATATGAGTTCTATAGCGAGCTTGACTCTCTCGGCAGATGCGGACTTACCGTTGCTTGTATCGGAAAGGATCTTATGCCTACCGAGGACAGAGAAGAGATCGGCTCTGTAAAGCCGAGCGGCTGGCAGAGTGTCAAGTATGATTTCATAAGCGGAAAATACCTTTACAACAGATGCCACCTCATCGGATTCCAGCTTTGCGGTGAGAATGCAAACGATAAGAATCTTATTACCGGTACAAGATATCTTAACATCGAGGGAATGCTTCCCTTCGAAAATATGGTTGCCGACTACGTAAAGGAAACGGGAAATCACGTTTTATACAGAGTGCTTCCCATATATTTTGAGAACGATCTCGTTGCAAGAGGAGTTCTTATGGAGGGATATTCGGTTGAGGATAACGGTGATGGCATATGCTTCAACGTGTTCGCATATAACGTACAGCCGGGGGTAACTATAGATTACAAAACGGGACTCAGCGCAGAAAGCGGAGAGGAAATACCCTCTGTAACGACTCAGTCGCCCTCTGTAAACGTATATCCCGATGAAGGAAGCTACGTGCTCAACGAAAGCTCAAAGAGAATTCACCTTCCCACCTGCTCATCTGTTGCCAATATCAGCGAGGCAAATAAGAAGGAATATTCGGGTAGCCGATCGGCGCTTATAGGCGAGGGCTATAAGGCGTGCGGAGCTTGTCTTCCCAACGGGTAAAAAAACGGCATAAATGTTATAAAAAAGCAGAAAAAAGGATGGCAAGTCGATTGACAAGCCGTCCTTTTTGTGCTATTATTAGATAGACTAAGGTCGAAAATTTATCAAACGAAAGGAAAAAAACCATGCAGGAATTTTTAGACACTATGTATAACTGGGCAATCACCCAGGGTATCAGAATCCTTATTGCCATAATTCTTCTCTTCGTAAGCTTCGCGCTTATCAACTGGCTCGGAAAGGTTCTCTTAAAGAGCTTTGAAAAGAAGAACGTTGACAAAACTATCTCGCGCACGCTTGTATACGTTATCAAGCTTGTCGCAAAGTGTATCATTGCGGTATGCCTTATCGGATACGTAGGAATTGATACAAGCGCTATCACAGCGCTCATCGCTTCCTTCGGTGTATGTATAGGTCTTGCTGTAAACGGCGCACTTTCCAACCTCGCAGGCGGAGTACTCATTATCATTACAAGACCCTTCCGTATCGATGATTTTATTGAGGCTCAGGGCGTTTCGGGTACGGTTGAAGAGATCAGAATCACAATGACAAAGATCAAGACCCCCGATAATAAGGTTGTTTTCATCCCCAACGGACCTCTTTCCTCGGGAACAATAATCAACTACTCGATGAAGGATACACGCCGTGTTGACTTCGTATTCTCTATCGGATATCAGAATGATTTTGGCGAAGCTAAGAACATCGTTTCTGATATACTTGCTTCTCACGAGCTTGTTCTTGACGATCCCGCAACCTTCGTTCGCGTTTCAAAGCACGGCGAAAGCGCTATCGAGATTACTGCAAGAGCATGGGTCAAGAGCGCAGATTACTGGACTGTAAACTTCGACGTTATCGAGGCAGTCAAGAAGGCGTTTGATGAAAAGGGAATTGAAATACCCTTCAATCAGCTTGACGTACACGTTAGGCAATAGTGAATAATCCTAACTCGTTTTAAAGATGCAAATTTTGCGTATTGCTTCGGTAAAAATTCTTATAAGTTAAGCAGGACTGATATGCTCAAAGCACCGATGAA
>JAFQWB010000109.1 GCA_017407725.1 Clostridia bacterium
AACGGGAAGAAGAGAAGCAAACGAAATACCACTCTCATAAAAAAATCGCGGTGTGCCTGCCGCGATTTTTTTTATGAGAGTGAATAATTTTAATTATGAGTGACAGAATAAAGAAAAATCCAACAGATAAGAGTGTGCTATGATAATAAGATTCAAAAAACGTCCAAGGATAACTCATTTTGCAGCGGTAGGGGGAAAAAGTGAAAGAGACGGTCCGCTCGGAGATATGCTTGATAAGTATGATGAGAGTGATTACTTCGGTATGAAGACGTGGGAAAAGGCTGAAGCCGAAATGCAAAGACTGGCGCTATTCGAGGCGATGACAAAGGGTAATTTTGTAGACAGTGAGATAGATATGCTTTTTGCGGGAGATCTTATGAATCAGTGTGTTTCCTCGGGATACGGACTTCTTTCATTTGATATTCCGTTTGCAGGACTTTACGGTGCCTGTTCAACCTGCGCCGAATCGATTGCACTTGCATCGTGTATGAGCGGCGCGTATTTAAGAAGATGCGCGGCGGTGACCTCGTCACATTTCTGTTCTGCCGAAAGACAGTTCAGGTATCCGCTCGAGTATGCATCGCTGAGAACACCCACCTCTCAAAGAACGGTAACGGGGGCAGGTGCCTTCATAGTAGAGAGTGAGGGTGACGGTGTGATGATATCTGAGGTAATGTTCGGAAAGAGCTTTGACAGTAAGGTGAAGGACACAAATAATATGGGCGAAGCAATGACTGTTGCCGCGGTAGATACGCTTACACGATTTTTCAAAAGCTCGGCAACACTTCCGAGCGATTACGATGCGATATATACCGGTGACCTCGGGTATGAGGGAAGAGCACTTACGGTACAAAGAATGCTTGAAAACGGATATGATATAAACGACAGATACGATGACTGCGGACTTCTTGTTTTTAACCGAAAGATGCAGGATGCGGCATCGGGCGGCTCGGGCTGCGGATGCTCTGCGCTTGTTCTTGCAACAAAGATTCTTCCCGAAATGCTTGAAAACAAAATGAAAAACGTGCTTTTTGTAGCTACGGGAGCGCTTATGAGTACGTCAAGCATTCAGCAGGGCTTAAGTATACCGTCGATCGCACATTTAATACACCTTACACTGGAGGAATAATATGAGCTATCTGTATGCTTTTTTGACAGGCGGAGCGCTTTGTATGATAGCTCAGCTTCTGATAGATAAAACAAAGCTTACCCCTGCAAGAATACTCACACTTTATGTGATATCGGGAGTTTTCCTCGGGGCTATCGGAGTTTATTCCCACCTTGCTTCCTTTGCCAAAAGCGGAGCAAGCGTTCCCTTGACAGGCTTCGGCTATCTTCTTTATAAGGGGACGAAAAGTGCGGTAGACGAGAAGGGAATTCTCGGCGCTTTTACGGGCGGACTTTCCGAAACAAGCGCTGGCATAGCGGTTGCAATTACACTCGCTTTTCTTTGCTCGCTGATATTCAAAAGTAAGAGAAAATAAAAAAAGGAACAGTGGTTACTGTTCCTTTTTTTACTGATCCTTCTTTGATTTTGATGAAAGGGGATTTTTTTTCATGGCGTTTTCCATACCCGTATTTGATACGTGAGTATAGATCTGAGTGGTGTTTAACTGCTCGTGACCGAGTATTTCCTTAAGCACTCTTACGTCAACGCCACCCTCCTGATACATAAGAGTTGCCGCTGTGTGTCTTAGTTTGTGAACCGAGAATTTGCGGTTTTTTAGTCCTGCCATGTCAAGGTATTTGTATATCATCCACTGAACTGTCTTGTTGCTTATTCTGTCGCTTCTGCTTGATAAGAAGAGCGCATTTGATTTCTTCTCGTTAAATCGCTCTCTTACCTTGAACCAGGAGAGAAGCGCGTCCTTGCAGGCATCGTTAAGATAGATTATCCTCTCCTTGCTGCCTTTACCGATAACTCTCATAGAGCGAAGCTCGGGGTCGATATCGCCAAGCGATATTGAGCAAAGCTCTGAAAGTCGCATTCCGCAGTTAAGAAAAAGGGTTGCGATGGCATAGTCACGCTCACGCGTCTTTGATTCCTTGTCACCCTCGATAGTGTCAAGAAGCTTAAGAGCCTCCTCAAGAGAAAGGAATTTGGGAAGCTCCTTTGAGGTCTTGGGTGTTTCTATGTTAAGAACGGGATTTTTATCAGAAAGATTTCTGACGATAAGATATTTGTAAAAGCCCTTTATTGCAGAAAGCTTTCTTGCTCTTGCACGGGCGTGATTGTCTCTGCTGCTTGTGGTGAAGTAGAAAAATTCAAGAACCTCCTCCTCTGTGACCGAATTTACAAAATCAAGGTCAACTGAGGAGATGCTTATCTTTTCGAATTCTTCACCGTTAAGAGGAAGAGAAGAGCGAGATGCAATAAGAAATTTGAAGAAAAGCATGAGGTCAAGACAGTATTGATCGCTCGTCTTTACAGATCTGCCTTGAATTGTTGTCTTGTACCTTGCAAAATCGGTAAGTATTTTAGGATATTCGGTCATAATTTGATCCTCTGTATCTATCTTGTTTTGCAAGATAGACTCTTTTTTCGGAATTAATATAATATTAATGTTTTGTATATATAATTTAAGGGTAAAGCTCTTGCAATTGAGCCCAAAATGAGTTATAATTAAAAGTATGAACAAACAGCAGATGAAAGGGAAATCAAAATGAAAAAATTCTGGAAAGATAATTCGTACGATATTGTCAAAATGTTTATATATCAGATGGGAATGACTGTTTTCGGGCTTGTAGTTTCGATGGCGATGTCAAAGCTCTCGGACTCGATGAAGCTTCCCGACGGTCAGAGATGGCCGCTCATGCTCGGAAGTGTTCTCGGCGCAGGTCTTTATGTATATCTTCTCGGATATATGACAGCCGAGATAGGAAGTAAGGACGGAATAAGAATAGAAGCGGGAAGACTCGGCTACGATAAATTCAAGGGCTTTTATATGTCGCTTATGGCAAACTCGATAAACATTGTACTTGCTCTTTTTGCCATAATAGGAAAGCTCTGTGTTACAAATATAGGCTTCTTTTCAAGCAACACATCGATTGAAGCCGTTCCTGCGGCGGCAGGCGCACTGAATTCGATCTCGGAACTTATATTAAAGCTTCTTAACGGTATGTATCTCGGAATTCAGGTAGAGTATTTCTCTGGAAATCCGCTTTTCTATCTGATAATCGTCATCCCCTCACTTCTTATCTGTACACTTGCATATATGCGCGGCGTTAACAGAATAACAAGGGGCGGAAGTGTCTCTGAGGAAGCAAGAAAGAGATATGAAATGAGAAAAGAAGATAACGATATCCATTATCAGCAGTAAGAGGGTACAAAATAAAGAATAAGATTAAACGAACCGTTTTTTGCATATATCTAAGTAGATATAACGAAAGGACGGTTCTTTATGAAAGTACTGAAAATGCTTGTTGCGATGCTGCTTATTGCGGCATCGCTCATTATCTTCACGTATGCTATTGAAAAGAAAGAGACATCCGATAGCTTAATTATAAACTCGGAGTCCGATTCTGTCAAGAAGAATAGCAAAAAAATAACGGTTGTAATTGATGCGGGTCACGGCGGCTTTGACGGAGGGGCACTTGCAAGCGATAAAAGCGCAGAGAAGGATCTGAATCTTGAATATGCGCTCACTCTTGAAAGAATACTTTCCGATATGGGCATAGAAACCGTTATGACCAGGTCGGATGATAGCGCTCTTGCCGAGAGCGGAGAAAACAGAAAGGCAAGAGATCTTAAAAGACGACTTGAAATTGCAAGCGAAAAAAAGGACAGCATTTTTGTAAGCATCCATATGAACAAGTTTTCTGATGAAAGGGTAAAGGGAGCTACAGTCTACTATTCACCCAATCATGAGGACGGACGGAAAATTGCCGAAAGCATTATGAAAATGCTTGAAAATAATCTTTCTGAGGCAGGGAAAAGACCGATAAAGGAAGCTGATTCCTCAATTTACATTCTGAAAAGAATTACATGTCCCGCAATTCTTTTTGAGTGCGGATTTATTTCAAATAAAGAGGAGCTCTGCCGCCTCAAAGATGAAGAATATAAGGAAAAACTGATGAGTGCTCTTGCGATGAGTATAAAGAACTATATCGAAGAGCAATAAAATACATACGAAGAGGAAACAAAATGAAGTCGAAAAGCTATTTTGAGTGCTCGGAATGCGGATACAGAGCGCCTAAATATTACGGAAAATGTCCTTCCTGCTCTGAGTGGGAAACTATGACCGAGGTTGTTGAAAAAGCCCCCGAAAAGGTAAGCCCAAAGGCGGGAACAAGATATACCTCGGTGGTTCCGGTAAGCTCGGTAGAGTCCTTCAAAAATATGCAGATACCCGAGCACATAAGAAGAAGCACAGGTATTGCCGAGCTTGACAGAGTGCTCGGGGGAGGAATAGTGCTCGGATCGGCACTTCTTATAGCGGGTGAACCCGGAATCGGTAAATCAACTCTTCTTATGCAGATATCGGGATCGCTCAGTGAGGAGTATAAGGTCATATACGTGTCGGGCGAGGAATCGGGAGGACAGCTCAAATACAGAGCCGAAAGACTCGGTGTTGCAGGAGAAAATCTTTATATCCTTACCGAAACTGCGGTAGATACTGTCGTTGAAAAATGCAGGGAAGAGCGCCCTGACTTTATAATAATCGACTCTATACAGACTCTGTATACCGAATCGGTAAATTCGGGTGCGGGAAGCATTGCGCAGGTTCGTGAGTGCGCAATGAGAATAATTGAGCTCGCAAAGACCGAGGGTATATCGGTAATGATCGTCGGTCACGTAAATAAAGAGGGTAGCATTGCAGGACCGAAGGTGCTTGAGCATATGGTCGATGCGGTTGTTTGCTTTGAGGGCGAAAGACGACAGATGTTCAGAATACTCAGAGCAACCAAGAACAGGTTCGGAGCTACGAACGAGCTTGGAGTTTTTGAGATGACATCCAAGGGACTTAAGGAGGTTCCGAATCCCTCGGAGATGCTGCTTTCGGGAAGACCTAAGAATATTTCGGGTAACTGTGCGGTATGTGTGCTTGAGGGAACCAGACCCGTAATAACAGAGATACAGGCCCTTACAGCGCAAAGCGTATATCCGACGCCCAAAAGAACGTCGGACGGAATTGATTATAACAGAACGGGACTTATACTTGCCGTTCTTGAAAAAAGACTTGGGCTGCGTTTTTCGGTGCAGGACGTATACGTGAACGTAACGGGAGGACTGAGACTTGACGAGCCTGCATCCGACCTTGCACTTGCACTTTCGCTGATATCCTCGATTAAGGACAGACCCCTCTCATATAGCCTTGCGGCATTCGGAGAGCTTGGACTTGCAGGAGAGTGCAGAGCGGTAAATAATGCAGAAATAAGAATATCCGAGGCAGAAAAGCTTGGATTTGAAAGTGTAGTTATACCCGATTCGAATTATCAGAAAATAAAGAAAGCGGGAAATCTTCCCGAGAACGTGGAGCTTATCCCCATAAAGAGCATATTCGATGCTCTTAAAATATTCGGATAAGCAAGAAGACTATTACTTAAGACGTAACGAAAAGAAAGGTAAATCGGTCTTGATGAGACATACTGTACGCGAGTATCTCGACATACTTTTTTCAAACGGACTTGTAAAATCGTTTATACTTTCATCTGAACTTATGGAAAAGGAGATTTCCGATCTTACCTTCTCCACGCAGAATCAGAAGCCCGGCGGAATATTCATCTGTAAGGGTGCGGCATTCAAAAAGGAATATCTTGAAAAAGCAGTTGAAAACGGAGCGCTTCTTTACGTTTCCGAAAGCGCATATTCTGTGAGAATACCTGCTATAATCGTAAAAGACGTAAGAAGTGCCATGCCTCTTCTTGCAGATCTTTTCTTTGACGGAGCGCTGAATTCAATGATCTCTGTCGGAATTACCGGAACAAAGGGTAAGACAACCACCTCATTTATGGTAAAGTCGGCACTCGATTGCTATCTCTCTCAAAACGAAGAGGTAAAGTGTGCTCTTCTTTCGTCAGTTAAGATATTCGACGGAAAAGAGGAGAATCCTTCTCTTATGACAACACCTGAGGCTGTCGAATATCAGAGAATATTTGCAAGGGCAAGAGATAACGGGTGTAAATATATTGTCAGCGAGGTTTCAAGCCAGGGACTGAAATATAAAAGATGCATACCCGCAAGATATAAGGTCGCTGTGTTTACCAATATTACGCCCGACCATATAAGTCCATACGAGCATAGCGATTTCGAGGATTATTTTGAATCAAAGCTTAATATATTCGATATGTGCGATAACGCTCTTGTTTTCAGCGGATGTGATAGATTTGACAGAGTATGCGACGCCGCAAGGAAGTCGGGAGCGAATCTTTATACCTTCGGATACAGAGAGAATGACGACTTCTTTGTTTCAAATGTAAAAGCTCTTGAATCTTCATCCGTTATATCGGTTATGGGAGAGGAATATACCGTTCCGATGCCGGGTAGCTTTAACGTTACAAATGCACTCGCGGCAATTTCGGTGTGTAAGATACTTGAGATTCCCGAGCAGTATATAATAAAAGGTCTTAAGGATGTCCGTGTTGACGGAAGATGCGAGATCTTTGAGAGTAGAGATAAAGAGGTTTGCGCAATAGTTGACTATGCTCACAATAAAGAAAGCGTAAATGCACTGATAGGTCTTGCAAAGGAGCACTATCCGGGCAAAAAAATATGCCTTCTTTTCGGATGTCCGGGCGGAAAGGCATATAACAGACGTGAAGAGATAGGAACTATTGCCGCAGGCTGTGACTACGTAATAATCACAGAGGATGACCCGGCAGGCGAGGAGCTGTCCGCGATATGCGACGAAATAGTCGGATATGTAAAAAAAGGCAGAGCCGACTGCAGAGTTATCTATGACAGAGAGGAAGCGATAGGATTCGCTCTTGATAACTACAGAAAAGACACCGTGATACTTATAGCAGGTAAGGGAAGCGAGAGAACTCAGAAGAGAAAGAACGGACCTGAGGAATACTCCTCGGACTCATATCACGTACGTAAAAAGCTCAGCAGATATGAAGAAGAGATCCTTTCTGCAAAGGACTAAGGAGAAATAGATGAAAAAGGATTTTTTGCCAATAATTCTCGGAAGTGATGAGAATGCATACGGAAATATAAGACTCATATGTGAGGAATACGATGTAAGACCGCTCGTGCTTGCAAAAAGAATTCTCATTCCCACAAGATACAGCAAGCTTTTTGATTTTGAGCTTGTGGATGATCTTGACAGTGACGAGGCTTTTGTAAAAACTCTTCTCGGGGCTATAGAGAAGAGAGAGAATGAGTACGAAAAATTCGTGGTCGTTTCATGCTCGGATTACTATACCGCGCTGATGTCACGAAATTATTCGGCGCTCTCTCATAAGGTTGCCAATAAATTCATTTCACCCGAGCTACTCGATCTTTTTGAGACAAAGGATAAATTTTACGAGCTTTGTGATAGGTATTCGCTCCCTTATCCCAAAACGGTAATAGTGAATTTCGAAGATAGAGAAAACGTTCTTCCTTTCCCGTTGGAATATCCGATAGTGGTTAAGCCCGAAAACAGCAACGCAACCGAGTATCTTAATTGTAAGTTCGAAGAAAAGAAGAAGGTATACTTTATAGATTCGGACGAAATGTATCTTGCTACCGTGAGAGCTATTACAAATGCTGGATATAAAGGAAAGCTAATAGTTCAGGAATTCATATCGGGCGGAGATGACTCGATGAGAGTTATCAACAGCTATAGTAGAAACGACGGATCTCTTGCACTTTCGTGTATGGGAAGACCGCTTCTTGAAGAATATGTTCCGAGCAATCTCGGAAACTACGCGGCAATAATCTCGTGCGGAGACGCGGATATATATAAATGCATAAAGGAATTTCTTGAAGCTATAAACTATACGGGATTTTCAAATTTCGATCTTAAGTACGATGAAAAGAGAGGAAAGTACTATTTCTTTGAGATAAATCCGAGAACGGGACGCTCGTCTTACTTTGTGAGGGCGGCAGGCCATAATCTTATGAAGGCGATGATAGACGATGCCGTTTACGGGAAGAGGGAGGAGAGCGTATATAACTATAACGAGGCTCTTTGGTCAAACGTACCCATCGGAATCATAAGAAAATACGTCAAGAATGAAGAGCTCAGGGATAAAGCACTTTCTATGAAAAAAGAATGTACCTATACCCTGTTTCGAAAGGGTGATATGAATCTTAAGCGTATAATCAGAATAACAAGATTCTATCTTTCTCAGTATAAGAATTACAGAAATAACTATTTCGATAAAGACGGAATGTAAAAAACAAAATTCCTTCTGCCCGGATAAGGGCGAGAGGGAATTTTTATTTTGCCAAAATGCTAATACACCCTTGAAAAATATTTTCATATATGATATAATTAATATGTTATAGTATGTATATTTACAAAATAGTGCTATGGAGCAGATATGAAATTTAAAAAAAAGATGAAGGACATAAAAATACTTTCGCACAGTGCTATGGAAACTGAGGCGGCAGGAATGCTTCTTGCAGGGTATCTTGAAAAGAACGATTTTGTCGCAATGTACGGTGATCTCGGAGCAGGAAAGACTGCATTTGTAAGAGGAATGGCAAGAGTACTTGCGCCCGGAGTTGACGTGTGCAGCCCTACGTATACGATAGTTAATCAGTACGAAGGCGAAAAGACGACTCTTTGTCACTTTGATATGTACAGAATTGACACCGAGGACGATCTTGAATCTATAGGATTTTATGATTATACAGACTGTATAATCGTTGCGGAATGGTGTGAAAAGATAGAGTTTGCTCTTCCCGAAAGCTATTATAGAGTAGAGATAAAATACGTAAGCGCTGACAGCAGAATGATAACGGTGTCTGTGGTTGAAAAAGGGGCAAAAGGATGAAATTTCTTGCAATAGATTCAACGGGAGCGGTAGCAACCTGCTCGCTTCTTGAAAATGAAGAGCTTATAGCCAAAAAGAAGGTAAACAGCGGTCTTAAGCATAGCGAGATACTGCTTCCTATGATAAAAAAGATGCTTGACGAAAGCGATCTTGCAGTATCGGATATAGATATTTTTGTTTGCAGCGTAGGTCCGGGGTCATTCACGGGCGTAAGAATAGGCGCTGCAACCATCAAGGGGCTTGCTTTCGGAAGAAAGGCGTGTGTCGGAGTTTCCGCGCTTGAGGCTCTTGCATATTCGCTTACAGATAAAGAGGGTATTATCTGCGCCGTAATGGATGCAAGAAGAGATCAGTTATATAACGCACTCTTTAAGTGCTCGGGTGGAAATGTTGAAAGAATTACGGATGACAGAGTTGTTTCGGCAGACGAGCTTGCAAATGAGCTTGCTGAGTATGACTGTGACGTGTATCTTGTCGGAGACGGATATTCGGTCGCAATGAAGGCTGTCAAGAGCGAGAACGTAAAGGAAACACCCGAGGAAAAGAGAGATGCCGATGCTGAGGGAGTTGCAAGACTCGGACTCAAGGTTTATAAAGAAAGCGGAGCGGTAAGTGATTTGGAGCTTTTGCCGACTTATTTAAGAGTTCCGCAGGCAGAAAGAGAAAGAAACGAGCGTCTTATGAAAGAGACGGCGTCTTCAAAATAAATAAAAAAACAAAGACAATCATTAAAAAGGAGATCATAAAATGAAACTTGTAATTGCATGCGATCACGCAGGATGCGAAGTAAAAAATGAGGTTATAGCTGCTCTTGAGGGCAAGGGATACGAGGTTAAGGACTTTGGTTGCTACACAAACGAATCGGTAAACTATCCCGATTATGCGCACCTTGTATGTAAGGCGATCCAGGATAAAGAGGCTGAGCTCGGAATTCTTATTTGCGGAACCGGAATAGGAATGAGCATGGCTGCAAATAAGCACAGAGGAATCCGTGCGGCGGTATGTACAGAGGAATTTTCCGCAGAAATGACAAGAAGACACAACGATGCAAACGTTCTTTGCATGGGTGCAAGAGTTATATCTGCTGAAACCGCAATAAAGCTCGCAACTCTCTTTGTTGAAACTCCTTATGAGGGCGGAAGACACGCACTCAGAGTGGCAATGGTAGACGAGCTTGATAAGACAGAGAAGATCTGATTTTTCTGAAATGAAAAGAAAAACAAGTATTCTTTTCTGTGCAATCTGTCTTATTGTCTTGGCGCTCCTTGTTTGCGCGTGTGAAAGTGCACCCAAGGAAAGTGACGGAAAGGTGAAAATAGTTACGACGATCTTTCCCGAATACGATTTTGCAAGACAGATAGCAGGAGACAGGGCAGACGTTACCATGCTTATAGACTCGGGCGATCTTCATTCGTACGAGCCCACTCTTTCTGATATAACCAAGATATCAAAATGTGATCTCTTTGTTTATATCGGAGGAAATTCGTATAGCTGGGTAAATAGTGTTCTTGATAAGATCAAAAACGAAAATATGACCGCTTTGAATCTTTTTGAACACGTAGATAAGCTTTACGAAAGCAGTGACGGTATATATCAGCCCGATCACGAGC
>JAFQWB010000110.1 GCA_017407725.1 Clostridia bacterium
CATCGTCAATCATTGCATAGCACTGATTCTTTTTCTCTGCCATTCTTTCTGCAAAGCTCTTTTTGCCCTCTCCCTCATCGGCAATTTCAACCGATTCGGGGGTGACATCTTTGACTTCATTTTTCTTGTTGGCTTCATTGATTACGTTTTCAAATACGCTCATTCTGTTTTACCTTACCTTTCTTTCGGTTTACTTCCCTTGCTCTTGCCGAGTTCGGGAGTCTTGGGTGTTTCCTTGGGTCTTTCGCTTCTCTTGCGATTGATCTCCTCTAACTTTTTTCTTACGGACGGCTTACGATCCGCCTTACCCTCGCTCTTATCATCAGATCTTTCGGGATTTTTGGAAGCCGTCGAGGATGGCTCGGACGGAAGCTTTTTTTCGGGTTCCGTTCCCTCCGGCACCCTCGTTGTATCCGTCCGAGCCGCAGTAGGGTTTTCCATTTCGTTTTCCTCCTTCTGAATCGGCTTGTCGAGAATTTCATCGGCAAGCTTCTCGTCGGCACTCTTTTCGGGTCTCTCGGTTTCGGGAACGTCGGTCTTTCCTTCGTCCTTTTCAATCTCCTCTTTTTCACGAATGATCTCTGCGCGCAGGTCTGCCGTATTGACTCTTGCAAGATTGAATCGCTCGGTAATACGAGCGATCTTGCTCTCGTCCTCTGCTCTGACCATAACATCAAAGACACCGCCCGTTTTGTCTTTCTCCTTCAGTACGGTGTAGAGGATACCGTACTGCTTGGCGACCTCTTTGAATTTCGGCAGGTCGCTATCTCTAAAGGTGTAGACCTTCAAGGGTTTGCCGCCTCGGAGCATATTTTCAAGTTTCGCGGCTCCCTTTGTTTTCTTTTGCTGTCGAGCAATAGAATACAAAAGAACAGCGGCGTTCTTCGCACCGCTACCCGAGAGCTTGATAAGAACCTCCGCGCCGTTCAGCATCATTCGCATGACCTGATCAGCAGCTTCTCCGGATGTGTTCATACTATCGTCTTTCTCCTTTCGTTGGGAAATTTGCTTGCAAATTTCGGGGCAACCGTAATGATGCTTGATTTAACACTACACTTCATCGGTTGCCTCCTCTCATTTCTTTGGTTTTACTTTTCGCATCGTTTGGGTATATCTTTTGAAGATCCTTGTCGGGAATGTGAATCGTGTTGACTACCGCCTCAATTACACCGCTTCTTGCTGCAATATCCTCGCAGAGCTTCATCTGCTTACGCAGATCTGCCATCTGTGAAGATAGCTCGGAGATCTCATCTTTGATCGGCTGCATCGTTTCCGTATCGTGCATACGGCGGAGCTTGTTGCGGAGCCCTGCTCTCTTATATGCGAGATTCTTAAACTTGTCCGATATTTCCTCGGTAAACAAAGAAAGCTCCTCGGCAGTATTTATGTTATACTTACCAAGCAGCTTTGCTTCCTCGTTATACATTCGCGCATGTTTCACATCTTCCTTGATAACCGCATGCTTCACGGTTATTCGGTCTTTGTTTTGGCAACTCGCCAAGAAGATAACAGTAATGGATATACAGCGCATATAGTCCTTTCGGCTTTTCTCTCGGTGCATACGGCATATACGGAATAACGTGACGATTTCTCGCGTTCTCTCTGATACGTTCCTTCACGTCTTCCAAGGTGTATCCCTCTCCGAGCTTATCCATACGAAAGAACTTTTTACTCGCATCAGGTCGGATGCGAAGATACCGTCCTCTCCACTCAAGCGTATAACCGAGAGCTTGAAAATGGTTTTCAAACATTTTGAAATAAGCGCTGTGCTTGATGGCAATATCCATATCCCTGCGAATAAGTCCTCGCACAGTGGGTCTGCCTTCTTGCTCTGCTTTTATCTCGCCAATGTGTCGAGTCTTTCCCCTCTGCGGGTTCTTGATTACGGAAAGTCCGTACTCTTGACATAATCGGTCGGATACCCCGCGCATCCTACGGTAGTTATCGCCATCCGCGTGAAATCTTCTTCCTTCAAAACCCGTAGCGCATATCGCGTAGTGGTTGTGAACGTGTCGGGTATTAAGATGTGTTGTAACAAGGACGGGAAAGTTCTCTCCCCACATCTCTTGTGCAAACGCGATACCGATAGCGTGTGCGGTTTTCGGATCGACATCATCTTCCGCAAAGCTCTGATAGGCGTGATAGGCAACGCGATCCGAGTTCGTTGGATAGGTTGAAAG
>JAFQWB010000111.1 GCA_017407725.1 Clostridia bacterium
CATATTGCAGGAAGCAGCGGAGACGAGGTAAAGAGAATGTCCGAATATATGTACGAAGAGGCACTTCTTTACAGTAAAGGCGAAAATACGCACTATTCGGTAAGCCTTGAAATGCTTAAGACAATGGCGTGATATAGCTGTATTTTTCATCATATACTGTAAAAAAATGCATTTGTCGAATATTAAAAAATCACCAACACATTGAACGTGTTAATTTTGGGTGCCTTAAAAAATTTCCTAAAAGCATTGAATCTCAAAAAAATATTCGGCAAAAAACATCTTGTCATACAAAAGAAATGATTTTCTTGCCGACAAAATTAACAAAATTAACAATCTTTTAAATTGATATTGAAAAAAGGAAAAAAGTGTGGTATAATATACGGACAAATTGGTGAATTATATTGCAAATGCGTGTATAGAAAGGTTTGCCGTTTGTTTTTTTATTCGATTGTTACGACAGGTCATGGGCGTAGCGAATACGCTGTGCTGAATCACTTGTGTACCAATAAATTTTCATTATAATTTTATGGAGGAATTTACCATGAAGAGAATAGTAGCAATACTTCTCGTAGCTGTTATGCTTCTTTCTGTTGTTGCGTGCTCCAAGAAGACACCCACAACAACTGCAGGCACAACAACCGGTGGCAATAGCGCTGTTGTTACTCCCGGTACAGATTACTATGTAATCGAGCTCAAGAATTTTGAGGATTATGCAGACAAGGAAATTGCAAATCTTTCTAACCTTACTGTTGGTAAGGAATACGGCGCAGACAAGGATTACATTTCCGTATACGAAAAGTTCGGAAGTGATATCAAGATCACTGATGTAATCGAAGACAAGGAAACAGGAACAGCATACATTGAAAAGGACGGCAAGCTCTACACACTCGGCCTTGACTTCCTTACAATGGCAATGGTTTACAACGTAGCAGTTCCCGCAGAGCTCGACGGCTGCACAGCTGACGATGTTTATGCTACGTGGTGGAGACTCTACATCCAGAGATGGAATGCGCTCCTTCCCGAGATTCCGCTTTACTCCAATGAGTATTACGATCTCTACAATTCTAAGATCACAGGCGTTCAGGAGAACCCCACAAACCCCTATTGGGGCGTTGCTAACGCTCTTATTGACTGGACTTCCACAAAGGCTGACAAGTCTTTCATAATCGGTAACTCTACCGACCTTTCCGGTAAGTTCAGATATGCTGCATTCGGTTCTACATCTCCCGGTGCTGCTGATAACGACGTTGCTACCCTTACACAGGGTCTTGAGACAGTTACAACAAACAAAGAAGGTGGCTACGTATGGAATGATACAGTAGTTGCTTCTCAAAAGGAAACAGAGAATGCAGACGGATCCAAGACCTTTGAGATCACCATCAAGGAAGGTCTTAAGTTCTCCGACGGTTCTGCAATTACCGCAAAGAACTACGTTATCACATCACTCGTATTCTCCACACCCGTTGCAGCTCAGGCAGCAGGTAAGGACCATCAGTCTGCTATGACTATTGTTGGTTACGACACATTCAAGAACTACACAGGCGTAGAGGCTGAAGGCGCTACAAAGTACCTCTCCGGTCTCCGTCTCCTCGGCGATTACACATTCTCTGTAACTATCGCTGCAGATTATCTCCCCTACTTCTATGATATCGGTTACGCTTCCTTCTCACCCAGCTATACCAAGCTTTGGCTCGGCAATGCTGACGTTAAGGATGACGGAAACGGATGCTACATTACAGAAGATTTCTTCGCAAAGAACGGCGAGGACTATACAATGGCAGCACACGTTAAGGCTTCCGCTCTTAACACAGATACAACATATCCCTACTCCGGCGCATACGTTGTAGAAAGCTATGATGCTTCCACAAAGACAGCAACACTTAAGGTAAACACATATTTCGCAGGTAACTACGAAGGAACAAAGCCCGCAATCGAGAAGATCATCTACAAGAAGATCATCACAACAACTCAGCTTGAAGATGCTAAGGCAGGAAACCTCGACTTTATCGCAGGTATCACAGGCGGAGACGAGACAAACGAAGCACTTACATTTATCGAAGAGTCCAACGGCGGATTTGCATGCATCCACTACGGCCGCGCAGGATACGGAAAGCTTGGTTTCAGAGCTGACTTCGGTCCCGTACAGTTCACAGAGGTTCGTCAGGCTATCGCTTACTGTATGGACAGAGCTACCTTCGCTAAGGACTTCACAGGCGGCTTCGGCGGCGTTGTTGACGGACCTTACTATAAGGGCTCATGGATGTACAAGCACGCAATGGCACAGGGTATGCAGCTTGATGCATATGCTACATCACTCGATGCAGCAATCAAGGCTCTTGAAGACGGCGGCTGGGTATATGCAGCTGACGGAAGTGCATACACATCCGGTGTACGTTACAAGAAAATAGCAGATGCAGAAATGCAGGATAGCGACAAGACATTCCAGTCCAAAGACGGAGCATACAAGACAGTTAAGGTCGGCGAATACTGGTATATGCCTCTCGTAATCAACTGGTACGGCACATCTGATAACCCCTTCACAGATCTCCTTGTAACAGGATTCATGGAGAATGATAACATTGCAGCTGCAGGTATGGTAGTTCAGAACACAATCGGTGAGTTCAACCCCATGCTTGACGAGCTTTACCAGATGCCCGTTTACGGTTACTATGCAGGTACACCTCTTTACGGCGCATTCAACTTCGCTACAGGATTCAACAGCGCAGTTTACGATTTCTCATGGAACATGACAATCGATCCTTCAATGTATGATAACTACTCATACTTCTATCTTAAGGATGCTGCTGATTTCTATTGGAATGCAAAGTAATTCATAAAGAAGCAAGATTATCTTAAATACTTCGCAGAGGTGGGAGACCACCTCTGCGATGTAGTCTTTATCACACTTATCGTCGCCTTATGCTCGGCGGCGAATTTTTGGTATATAAGAGCATTGCGCAATTATGCATTTTTATAAATAAATACTAATTATCCGATAAAATACGAAAGCAAATGGCTTTCGTGCGTCGACGCGGCGCAAAAAAATAATCCCCGTCAACATGACGGAGCAAGGACACTGAAATGGGAAAATATATACTGAAAAGATGCGGCTATATGTTACTCGTACTCGTCATATTGTCGTTTCTGATGTTTATGATATATAATCTTATGCCTAATAACCGTGCGTATACAGATGCGAAAACGTACATTACAGAGCATAAAAAGGAGATCAAGCCGGAGGATCTTGACAGGATATTCGATGAGAAATATCTTGAATATCAGAGAGCCTACGGTACAGATACCAATAATAAAATCGTGAGATATCTGCGCTGGATAGGCGTATATCCGTTATACGACGGATCGTACGACGGACTTTTACAGGGCAATTTCGGATATTCCTATGAGTACAGGGACGACGTTATCAACGTCGTCAAAGAACCGATGAAAAACACTATATTTATGAATGTTTTTGCAACAATTCTTGCGCTTGCTATTACTATACCGCTCGGTATCAGATGTGCGGTCAAGCGCGGAAAGGCGCTTGATAGAGTATCGGGAGTCGTATCGATTCTAGGATATTCACTTCCCACCTTCCTTATTGCAATTGTATTCGTATGGCTCTTCTGCTCAATTCTCGGAATCTTCCCACCATCGGGAATGGAAACACCGGGAAGCGATTTTACGGGCTTCAGATGGTTCCTCGACAGAATGTATTATATGGCACTTCCGCTTATCGTAATGACCTTCTGCTCGCTCGGAAGTATGACGAGATACGTACGTGCGTCTATGATAGAGGCACTCTCAATGGATTGCGTAAGAACCGCAAGAGCAAAGGGACTCAGAGAAAAAATAGTTATTTATTCACACGCGTGGAAAAATGCGCTTATTCCCGTAGTAACCCTCGTTGTCGGATGGTTCCTCGGAATTTTCTCGGGCTCTCTTGTAATCGAGCAGATGTTTGCCATCAATGGAATGGGATACGTTATGTTCGGATCTCTTAAGACAGCCGACTTTGACGTAGTAATGCTTCTCAACCTCTTCTACGTAGCTCTCGCACTTTTTGGAAACCTTTTAATCGATATAATCTACGGTCTTGTTGACCCGAGAGTAAGAGTAAATAAGTAATCGGGAGGAACAAAATGAAAAAAGAAAAGAAAAATTCCTCCGGATTATTCGGATGTGTTGGAAATTGGTTCTCCAGAATGTTTTTCGGCGCAAGCAAGAGGTATGCAGAGGAAATAGAAAACAAAAGTGACGAAGATAAGTCAAAACTTATCGACGTTGAAGAAATAATCAGCCCCGGAAAGCAGGTTTTCAAGCGCTTCTGCCAGAGAAAAATGGCAATCTTTGCGGTGTTTGTGGTAATTGCGATGTTCCTTACAGTATTTATCGCACCCTGCTTCATGCCCAATTACAGTGACACTTATACAGAAACAACACAGCAGAATATTCCTCCTACAATGAGCTTTCTTTCTGTTCCCAGGGGACTCAGAAACGATATAAAGATGATCGACACCTACGGAACGTTCACGGTTGGACTTTCGAATGCAGGTAAAGTATATGTCTGGGGTCACACCAAGCTTGGAACAACGGGAATAGACATATCTGACATACCCGATGCCGTAAAGAATGCCAAGATTGAGTTCGTTGCTGCAGGATATGACCATATCGTTGCTATAGATTCCACCGGTAAGGTACACGCGTGGGGTAACAACAGACTTGGTCAGTACGGATACTTCGATCCTTCAAATCCTCAGAACAGCAACATTATGACGATGCCTTACGCACTTGCAACGGGCGGAAGACTTGATATATCACAGGTAAAAAAGCTTGATTGCGGATATCAGGCAACCGTAATTCTTATGAATGATGGAAGTTACTTTATCTGGGGTAATAAGAATGCATACGGAAATCTTGAGCGCTTTGTTGGAGGCAAGAAATTCGTTGACATTTCCTTTACTCTCAATAACGTTGTTGCAATAGATGCAAGCTCTCCTAACTACGTGTACACCGCAATGAAGGGTGTTTACGGACTTGTACGAGATAACCTTACAACAGCAAAGGGCGTTGATATCAAGGAATATATCGCAGATCGCTCGATAGTTTCTCTTTCAACCACAAACAATATGGTATGCCTCATTCTCTCCGACGGATCGGTGTGCTTTGCGGGCGATATCGTGGCGGGATATTCGGGACTTCCCACACTTGAAGAGGGAGAAACTGTAATACAGGCTGAGGGCGGAATCTATCACTTTACATTTCTTACAAGCGAAGGAAACGTTTATTCTATAGGAAGCAATAAGCTTAATCAGTGTAAGGTTCCCGCAAAGGCAAGTAACGGAAAGGTAACAAAGATATTTGCAGGCTCGCTTCAGAGCTATGCTGTAGACGAGGACTCGGATCTTGTTGCTAAATGGGGTCTTAAAGGCTATATTTTCGGAACAGATAAGACGGGAGCTCCCATATTTGAGAGAGTTATCAACGGCGGTAAAATGACAATGACAGTCGGTGCCGTTGCCGTTATTATTTCATCTATAATCGGTATTCTCGTAGGATGTATATCGGGTTATTTCGGTGGAAAGGTCGATATAATTTTGATGAGAGTGACCGAGATATTCTCGGCAATACCGTTCTTACCCTTTGCGCTTATCCTTTCGGCGCTTATGGGACGTATGACAATTTCCGAGACAATGAGAATATTTATTATAATGTGTATTCTCGGTGTACTCTCGTGGACAGGACTTGCCCGTCTTGTAAGAGGACAGGTTCTCGTTGCAAGAGAAAACGAATACGTTATGGCTGCAAAGGCTATGGGTGTTAAGGAAAGCAGAATTGCCTTCAAGCATATTCTTCCTAACGTAATCAGCGTAATCGTAGTTACACTTACACTCGACTTTGCAGGATGTATGCTTACAGAGTCATCCCTTTCCTACCTTGGTTTCGGAGTACAGTATCCGAGACCTACGTGGGGTAATATGCTCAACGCGGCAAGCAACTCTATCACTATTAAGAATTTCTGGTGGCAGTGGGTATTCCCTGCGCTCTTCCTTGCTGTTACAACAATTTGTATAAACATCATCGGAGATACCATAAGAGATGCTATCGACCCCAAGTCGAATTCCGAAAGATAAGGAGGGTGAAAGATGCAAAACGAAAATATCGAAAAGACAGAAAGCTCTGCTGAGCAGAACGAGTATTTACTTGAAGTAAAAAATCTTCACACCTTCTTCAAAACCAAAAAGGGAATTGTAAAGGCGGTAAACGATGTTTCTTATTCACTCAAAGCGGGTAAGACGATCGGTATCGTTGGTGAATCGGGATCGGGAAAATCGGTTTCTGCAATGAGCATACTCCGTCTTCTTGACGGTAACGGATATATCGACAGCGGAGAAATATTCTTTGAAGGAAAAGAACTTACAAAGCTTCCTACCGAAGAACTCTATAATATCAGAGGAAATGCGATCTCGGTTATATTCCAGGAGCCCATGACCTCTCTTAACCCCGTATTCACGGTTGCCAAGCAGCTCTCAGAGCCTTTCATGATCCATCAGGGAATGAATAAAAAAGAGGCGAGAGAGCACGCTCTTGAAATGCTTTACGACGTTCAGATCCCCAACCCCGAGGCTGTAATGAAGCAGTATCCTCATCAGCTTTCGGGCGGTATGCGTCAGAGAGTTATGATTGCAATGGCACTTGCCTGCAAGCCGGGAATTCTTATTGCAGACGAGCCCACAACAGCGCTTGACGTTACCATTCAGGCGCAGATATTAAAGCTTATGAACGACCTCCAGAGAGAAAAGGGAACGTCGATCATATTTATCACTCACGATCTCGGTGTTATAAACGAGATGGCAGACGACGTCGTAGTTATGTACTGCGGACAGGTCGTTGAAAAGGCAAGCGCACGTACGATATTCACAAACTGCGAAAAGAGCCATCCCTATACCGAGGGACTTATGTATTCCATCCCGAGAATAGACAATATAACCGCAAAGCTTGAGCCTATTCCCGGAGCTGTACCGCATCCTCTTGCACTTCCCAAGGGATGTAAATTTGCACCCAGGTGTAAGTACTGCACACAAAAATGTGTAGATGAAGAGCCCGCGCTCGTGGATGTTGGAGACGGTCAGCTTATAAGATGTTTTTATCCTGAAAAGAAGGAGAGACTTAGCGATGAGCACAAACAAATTACTGTCAATAACTAATCTTAAGAAGTATTTTCCCATCGCAAAGAGCTCTATCTTTCAGAAGGAACAGCTTTACGTAAGAGCGAACGAGGATATTACCATCGATATATACGAGGGCGAAACTCTCGGTATCGTTGGTGAATCGGGTTGCGGAAAATCCACACTCGGAAGAGTCCTTCTTCAGCTTTATGAGCAGACTGCGGGAACAACGATGTACTACGGAACAACTCTTGATGCGTTTGCTCCCTCGTACATTGAGGATACTCTTAAGAATTACGGAAAATACCTTAAAAGACTCAGAAAGGCACAGGCAAAAAGAGCCGATCTTGATGCAAAGGTTGCAGCCGTTGGCGAAGATAATGCCGACTTCTTTCTTCTTCAAAACAGAAATCTTGCCGTTTGCGAGGAAAAGACCGCTTTTGATCATATTATAAAGATCGTTGGCGGATATTACGTTGTTGACGGCGCAGAGGGTGACAGAGGCAGAGCTTGCATCCTTGATATTCACCGTATGAATATCGCAAAGAATAAGGTTCTTGCAAAGCTCAATGACGTCAATAACGAGCTTTCTCACGTCGAAGAGGGCGGAGTTGACAAAAAAGAAGCAGGAAAGTTCACAAAGCTTTCAAATGCCAAGGCAAAGCTTGAAGCAAGACTTGCCGATATTGACAAAAACATAAGCGAAAGACAGGCAAAGGCGGATGCTATTCGTGCGCTTCATAAGGACGACAGCGAATTTATGAAGTACGAGGCTATGAGAGATTCGGGAATCGATCTTTCAAGACTTAAGTATTCCGAAATGCGTGTTCTTCGTAAGGATCTTCAGATAATTTTCCAGGATCCGTATTCAAGCCTTAATCCGAGATTCACAATAGGTCAGATCATCGAAGAGGGTCTTACAACTCACAAGATGTTCAGCCACGGATCTCAGAAGATGAAGGAGCACATCATAGATACTATGGAAAAGTGCGGACTTCAGGATTATATGATCCACAGATATCCGCATCAGTTCTCGGGCGGTCAGCGTCAGAGAGTTGCCATTGCAAGAGCACTTGCTGTTCAGCCTAAGTTTATTGTGTGCGATGAGTGCGTATCCGCGCTTGACGTTTCGATACAGTCGCAGATAATAAATCTTCTTCAGGAGCTCAAGGAAAAGGAAAAGCTCACGTATATGTTCATATCTCACGACCTTTCGGTTGTAAGATATATTTCCGACAGAATATGCGTAATGTACCTCGGAAACGTGGTTGAGCTTACAGACGCCGCAACAATGTTCAAGGATCCCAGACATCCTTATACGGTTGCTCTTCTTTCGTCCATTCCCACAACAGATATGGATAGCCTTAACAAGGAAAGAATTATTCTTGAGGGTAATATACCCAGCCCCATAAAGCCTCCGTCGGGATGTAAGTTCCACACAAGATGCTATATGGCGTGTGAGAAATGTAAGAGAGTACCGCCTCCGCTCAGAGAAATTGAGCCCGGACACTTCGTTGCATGTCACCTTCCCGAGAAAAAGCTTGACGAAAACGGAAATTATCTTTTCGAGATTCAGAAGAGCGAAAAGAAATCCACAAGAGGCTGAGCTTTTAACTAGGGAGATACAAAATGATCTTTAAGAGATTGAGAAAGTCAACAAAGGAAGAAGAGAGAAAATTCAGAGAAGACCTTGCAAAAGTGAAAGGCAATCCGTTCTTAACTGAAGAGGAACTACAGCCTACGGAGATTACAGAGATAGCCGATAAGGCATTGACCTTTGAACTCCAGTTAAAGGCTCTGAAGCAGATAGAAGCACA
>JAFQWB010000112.1 GCA_017407725.1 Clostridia bacterium
GCTTTTCATAGCTTGTAAGGTCTAGGTTGTTTTTCATATTTCCTTTGCAATGTTAAGCATATTGAGATTTTTTGACTCGGCGTATCTGACAGTCTGGAAGGTTCCGCCGCTTGCTTTTTCAAGATATGATATACACACCGACGACGAATCGACCATAAACTTGTTGCGCTTTGCCATGCAGTAGGGCGTATATTTGTCGGAAAGAATAAATACGCGGTCTGCTTTTTTTAGTATCTCGCTGTAGAGCGCCCTGTCCGAAAAGCTCCAGAATTTGCTTTGGTCGGGGTGAGGAACGGCTATAAAGAGCCTTATTTCGGGGTATTCCCGCTTGATGTTAACTATAGTTGCGGCTGCAAGTGTATCGAATCCGAGAGCCCCTCCGCATATATAATCGGTGTAACCGCGCTTTATAAGAGCGCGAATTCTTATGTTTAGCCTTTCGTATACACGCGCTCTTTTGTCAAAGGGAATATCTCTGTGACCCGTAAAGCAGCACGCCTTTTCTTTGTTTATTTCGGGGGTGTTCATGATAAGGTGTCAACCCCCTTCAAAAGCAGAGCCGCCGCTCTTTTTACAAAGGGATCGTCCTTTGCGGCGCACTTAAGATATTCCTCGGCAGAGTCGAACGCCTTTCTGAGAAGATCCATATCTGTGGCAACAGAAGCAAGTCTGAGGCCTGCATCTCCGCTTTGTCTTGTGCCCGTGCCCGATATTGCGAGAAAATCGCCCGGTCCTCGAAGCGCAAGGTCTCTTTCGGCAATTTCGTATCCGTCGGTGCAATCGCAAAGTGCCGAAAGTCTTGAGTTTGCCGCATCGCTCTTTGCGTCGCTGACAAGAATGCAGAATGACTGGTATTTTCCTCTTCCGACTCGTCCGCGAAGCTGGTGGAGCTGTGAAAGTCCGAATCGCTCTGCATTTTCAACTATCATAAGCGTTGCTCTCGGAACGTTCACTCCGACCTCGATTACTGTGGTCGAAACGAGCACCGAAAGCTCGCCTCTCTGAAATGCAGACATTACGGCATCACGCTCTGAGCTCTTCATTCTTCCGTGTACGTATCCGATAGCAACCGTAGGTAGCGCACGCCTTAATTCCTCGGTGTAGCTTAGCGCATCCTTGAGCTTTGAGAGCGGTTTTCCGTATGGGTCGATAAGCGAAGCAAGCTCCTCGTCGTCATCGTCTGCCTTTTCTATCGAAGGGCATACGATATACACGCCATAGCCTGATGATGCCTGCTTTTCTATGAAGGCGTTAAGCCTTTGTCGGTAGCTTTCGTCAACTCTGTAGGTCTTGACCTTCTGACGACCGGGCGGCATTTCGTTTACCGACGATATGTCAAGGTCGCCGTGAAGGGCGAGCGCAAGAGTTCTGGGTATGGGAGTTGCGCTCATTACGAGCATATGCATTCCGCCTGTTTTTTCTCCGAGAGCCGCACGTTGGTTTACACCGAATCTGTGCTGCTCGTCGCATATTGCGAGCGCCGCGTTTTCAAAGATAACGCCCTTTGATATGACGGCGTGAGTTCCTATTACGAAACGGATCTTTCCCGATTCAATTTCTTTGTGAATTCTGTTTTTCTCCGACTGCCTTATGCCCGAGATGAGAAGAGCGGTCTTGTAGCCGAGAGATTCGAATATGGGTGAAAGATCCTCATAGTGCTGTCTTGCCAGTATTTCCGTTGGCGCCATGAGAAGAGCCTGCTTGCCCGAGGCAAGAGCTATATATGCCGCGGCAGCGGCACAAACCGTCTTTCCGCAACCAACGTCACCGGTAACAAGTCTGTGCATGGCAAAGGGCTTTGCCATGTCGGATGCGATCTCGTTGATGACCTTTTTCTGAGCGGACGTAAACTCAAAGGGGAAGCACGCAGTAAATTTCGAAAATTCCTCTTTAGGTATTTTAAGCGGAAGAGCACCCGCTTTTCTGCTTGTGTTTTTTGAAAGCTCTACCGCAAGAGCAAGAGAGAAAAGCTCCTCAAATACAAAGTATTCACGGGCCTTTGTGACAGAGGTGAGAGCCTTGGGCATATGGAGTGATGTGAAAGCATCCTCTGCGCTCATAAGAGAGTGCTTTTTGATTATCGCATCGGGAATAAGTGAGGGCATATTGCCCGAAAGGGCGGTGAGTGCAGACGATATCATAGAGCGCATCGCCTTCTGATTGAGTCCCTTTGTGAGAGGATATATCGGATAAATATCGGCAAGCGTACGCTCGGGACGCATAAGCTCGAAATCGGGAGAGAGTATCTCGCCGCCCGATCTTCGCGATATGACCTTTCCGAAAAGTCTTAACGTGTCGCCGTATGAAATTTCGTTTTTGATGTACTGTCTGTTAAAAAATACGACGTTGCATTTTCCCGTTTCGTCACAGACGGTGAATTTTGTAATCGTTTTTCTGTTTTTGAGAAGTGCGTTCTGAGGCTTTGACGAGACTGTGACAACCATAGTACACACTTCACCCGAAAGCTGGGCATCAAGAAGGGTCTTTACGTCTCTTCTGTTCTGATATCCGCGTGGAAAGAAGCGGATAAGATCCTCAAGTGTGAGGATACCTATCTTTTCAAGGAGAGCCGCCTTTTTGTCACCTATTCCGCTAAGACATTTTACACTGTCCGTAAGCTGTGGCATATTATCTCTCCCTTCATCAAAACCGTTTCGCGCGCATATGCACGCGTATATCACGCGTATATAATATATCATGATAAGAATAACATATATCGCCGAATTTGTCAAGTAAGAATAAGGCTAAATTGGTGTGTCTTTGCAATAAATAATTTGTAAAAGGGTGAATACAAAGAAGCAAAAGGGGAATTACTATATCAGGATGACAAAGTAATGCGAAAAGAGGTATAAATATGATTATTTCGGCTAAAAAGATCAAGGATAAGGTATCGTGCATACCCGCCGCGGGATCGAAGCTTGCGGGCGGTGACAGTCCTATTCATTGGAGCCTTTGCACAGACTTTTCTCTCTTCGGATCTGAGAAAAGAAAGAAGATGATCGACCTTTCCTGCACTCACAGGATATCAATCGACAAAAAGGGAGTGCTGATCCTTCACCTTGTTCTTATTGGTGCTGTAATTCTTGCCTGTATAGGGTGCAAAATAAAGAAAATGTGCCGCAAAAAGCACAAATGTAAACTTTAGTTGCTGACAAAAAAGACAGAGATATTCTCTGTCTTTTTTTACTGTTTGTTTATTCGTCTGAAGGTGAGCGGAGACATGCCGTGCTTTTCTCTGAAGGCAGAAGAAAAATAGGATGGCGACGAGAATCCGCTGATTTCCGAGATCTCGTTTGATGCCGCATCGCTCAGAATGAGAAGTGCACCCGCAAACGACAGTCTCAGATCTGAAAGATAAGAGGCGTATTTTATGCCAAGCTCCTCCGAGAATATTTCGCTTATTCTGCCTGCGCTGACACCGGTTATTTTTGAGAGCACGGAGAGATCTGATCCCGATCTGAAGTTCAGGGATAGGTATTCAAGCGATTTTCTCAAAACGGGAGAAAATCTCCTTGTTTCAAATTCGGAAAGATTGCAGCTTTTTCTGAGATATGGAGTGAGAATGCACGAAAGCAAGGCTTTGTTTGCTTCTTTTGAGAGAGGAAGTCTTTTTCCGTCCTCATAGAAGAGCCTTGACGCGCATTCAAGAAGAAATGCATTATCTTCCTCGCTCAGCCTTACCGTCTCGTTTTGGGAAAAGATAAGAGCGGCAAGATAGGGATCGTCAAGAGCGCTCGGTAAAAATGAAATTCTGCATATATCGATCTTTCCCGACTCGAATTTATATGGAAAAAAGGGGCTTATGAGAAAGACGTCACCCTCACGAACCTTTTCTCTTTTCCCTGAAAGAAGATGATATCCCTCTCCCTTCTTTACACAGCAAAGAGAGAAGCATCTGTAGCATGAAAACGGTCGCTGATTGTTCTTGCCGTCGAAAAAGGTGATGTCTTCGCTTGTTGCGAGAGAGCATAGATCCTCTTCGGGAATGAAATCAATAACCGAGGAGCTGTTTTTTTGAGAAAGCTTCTTCTTGATACAGACCACGTCCTTTCTTTGGCTCTTTTTGTAAAATTATAACTCATATGCAGAGGAAAATCAACAGTCTTCCGAAAAAGATGGGGCAAAATATTGAAAAATAATTTTCAAGATGCACAAAAAGGTATAAAATCCTCTTGAAATCGGGAAGGTTATATGTTAGAATATAAATGTAAAATACATTGAATAGGATGTGATACGGTGAATCGTAACGAACTTACTCTTCTTAACGAAAAAGCAAAAGAGATAAGATTACTTGCACTTGACAGCATACATACCGCAAAATCGGGACATCCGGGAGGCTCGCTCTCGATAGCTGAGATACTCTCGCTTCTTTACTTCAAGGAAATGAAGGTTGATCCTGCAGATCCCAAGGCTGATAACAGAGACAGATTTGTTCTTTCAAAGGGTCACGGCGCACCTGCACTTTATGCAGCTCTTGCCATGAAGGGATTTTTCCCCATAGAGGAGCTCAAGACCTTGAGACAGGTAGGCTCAAGACTTCAGGGACATCCCGATGCAAAGAAGATTCCCGGAGTCGACATCGGAACAGGATCGCTCGGTCAGGGATTCTCCTGCGCTATAGGAATGGCACTTGCAGGCAAGGGCGCATACAACGTCTATACCGTTCTCGGAGACGGAGAGCTCCAGGAGGGTCAGATCTGGGAAGGCGCAATGTTTATTAATCACTATAACGTAACCAATCTTTATACCTTTGTTGACTACAACAAGGTTCAGCTCAGCGGCGACGTTATGGAGATCGCAGGCCTTGACAGAATTAAGGAAAAGTTCGAATCCTTCGGTCTTTACGCAGTATGCTGCGACGGACACGATATCGAATCGATAGATAACGCTCTTACCGAAGCAAAGAATTCGGGCAGACCCTCTGTCATCATTTGCGACACGGTAAAGGGCAAGGGCGTTTCCTTTATGGAAAACACCGCAAAGTGGCACGGAAACGCGCCTAACGACAGCCAGTATGAAGAGGCTGTTAAGGAAATAAAGGAGGCATAAGAGATGGCAAAGACAGCTTCCAGAGACGCTTGGGGAAGAACACTCGTTGAGCTTGGAGCCGAGCGTGATTTTAACGTACTTACAGCAGACCTTGCAGACTCGGTGAGAGTTGAATGGTTCAAGAAGGAATATCCCGACAGATTTTATGAGTGCGGAATTGCCGAGGCAAATATGATCGGCGTTGCCGCAGGAATAGCTTCTACGGGCAAGAAGGCGGTTGTTTCGGGCTTTGCAATGTTCGTTGCAGGCAGAGCATACGACCAGATCAGAAACTCTGTAGCATATTCTGCACTTCCCGTTGTTATCGGCGCTACACACGCGGGTATCTCGGTAGGTGAGGACGGACCTACACATCAGTGCTGTGAGGATATCGCTCTTATGAGAGTTATCCCCGGAATGACAGTTCTTTCTCCCAGCGATGCAAAGGAGACCGCACTTTGTGTAAGAGCGGCTATGGATCACAACTCGCCCGTATATATCCGTCTTTCAAGATATCCCGTTGAAGATACTACTCCCGACGATTACACGTTCGAGATCGGAAAGGGCGTAGTTCTCAAGGACGGAACAGACGTAACTATAGTTGCCACCGGTATTACGGTTGAGCAGGCGGTTGCCGCAGGAAAGCTTCTTGAAGAGAAGGGAATCAGCGCGGCTGTAATTAACATTCATACGATAAAGCCTCTCGATGCAGAGCTTATCGGTGAGTATGCAAAGAAGACCGGAAAGATAATTACAGTTGAAGAGCATTCTGTTATCGGCGGCCTCGGAAGTGCTGTTGCAGAGGCACTTTCTGAGTCGGGATGCGGCGCGAAGCTTTGCAGAATGGGACTTAACGATACCTTCGGTACAAGCGGAAAAGCGGCTGACGTAATCGAATATTTCGGTCTTACCGCTCCTCACATTGTTAAGAAGGCAGAGGAAATGCTTGCTTAAAGAACAAATTGAATACAAACAAAAAATCCTCGGGGAAACCCGAGGATTTTTTAGTTATGTAAACTAAAGTTGACAAATTACTTTACGATGTAACCTGTAACGTTCATTCCTGCGCCTGCAGCATTTGCTTCATCTGTGTCGATGTGCATCGCAAGTGCGAATGTCTCGTTAACTCTTACTACTGTGTCACCGAATACGAGCTTTCTGCCGTCGGTGTCGATAGCAACAGAAACGATCTCCTTGTCGGAAACGCCAAACTCTGCCGCATCAGCGGGAGTCATGTGGATGTGACGCTTTGCAGCGATTACGCCCTTCTCGAGAACGACCTCTGCGCCGTTTGCAGGGTTAACAAGCTTGATTCCGGGGGTTCCGTCGATGTCGCCGCTCTCACGGATGGGAGCTGTAACTCCGAGTGTTCTTGCATCGGAAAGGGAGATCTCAACCTGGCTTTCCTTTCTTGCGGGTCCTAAGATGATAACTCCGGAAATTGTCTTCTTGGGTCCAACGATATCAACTCTCTGCTCGCACGCATACTGACCGGGCTGGCTGAGCATCTTCTTGATGGTAAGCTCTGCGCCTTCTCCGTAAAGGGCTTCGATATCCTTCTTGGAAAGGTGAACGTGACGTGCAGATGTTTCAACGATAAATGTTTTCATTTTTTTACTACCTCTCTTCTGATTTTTGCCGAGAATAGTATCACTCGGCGCTAGCGAATATATGATACCACAAATTTTTCAAAAAGTAAACACCAATTGCTAAAAAAAGCTCAAAAGTGGGTGATATTTTTAAGAAGATTGAGAATGATAGTAAAAAAGACAAGGAGAAAAGCCTTATGAATTCAAGAGAAACAAATTTTGATACAAATACCAGTCCGGAGCAAGGAGGCGAGCCGCCTTCCGAAAAAAAGAGCGAACAGAGCGAGATCGAGAAAACGGGAAGCATAAAGGTTGCGTCAGACGGCTTTACCGTTCACTGTATATCGATAATCGGACAGATCGAGGGACATTATCTGTTACCCAGTACTCAGAAAACAACGAAGTATGAGCATATTCTTCCCATGCTCGTTGAAATTGAAGAGGATGACGGGATAGACGGACTTCTTGTGATACTCAATACCGTGGGCGGAGACGTTGAAGCGGGACTTGCCATCTCCGAAATGATAGCCTCCATGAAAAAACCGTCGGTGTCACTTGTGCTCGGAGGAGGTCACTCAATAGGCATACCTCTTGCGGTGAGTGCAAAAAGATCCTTTATAGTTCCGTCCGCAACAATGACCCTCCACCCGGTGAGGTATAACGGGGTGGTTATAGGAGCGCCGCAGACCTATTATTACCTTGACAAGATACAGGACAGAATATTCAGATTTATTTCACAAAACTCCAAAATAAAAGAGGAAAGACTTCGAGAGCTTTCGGTAGTGAACGATGAAATGGTAGCCGATATAGGAAGTATCCTCGACGGAAACCGAGCTGTAAAGGAAGGCATTATAGACGGTGTGGGAGGGCTGTCAAGCGCACTCGGAGCACTCAGAACTCTTGCGAAGGAAAAAAGGAAAAAGATAAAAGAGGTATCAAAAAAAGGAAAGGACGGGGATTAAATATTTCGTTAAGTGTGCTTGACAAATATATATGAATAATATATAATATAAAGTAAATTGGGGAGTTTTCCCCAATACATAGATTACCGAGGCAGGGGTGTGTAAAATGATATTTACGGAAAATGTTAAAAAGCTTGGATTCGGACTTATGAGACTTCCCGAAAAGGATGGGAAGATTGACATAGAGCTTTCAAAGAAAATGGTTGATGAGTTCATCGGTGCGGGATTTACATATTTTGATACCGCATACGTTTACGGCGGCGGAGCCTCCGAGTGTGCTGCAAAGGAGATACTCACGTCAAGATATGACAGAAGTGAGTATAAGCTTGCGACAAAGCTTGCACTCTGGCTTGTGAAGGAGCCTGAGGACATGCAGAAGCAGTTCGAAACTCAGCTTGAAAGAACGGGAGTAGAGTATTTCGACTACTATCTTATACACTGCCTTGATAAGGAAAGATTTGAGTTTGCCGAAAAGATCGGAGCATGGGATTTTGTAAAGGGTCTTAAGGAAAAGGGGCTTGTAAAGCACATAGGCTTCTCCTTCCACGATACCGCAGACGTGCTTGACAAGGGTCTTGCGGCACATCCCGAGGCCGAATTCGTTCAGCTTCAGATAAACTATAAGGACTGGGATGACGAGAGAGTTCAGTCTGAAAAATGCTATAACGTTGCAAGAGCGCACGGAAAAGAGATAATCATAATGGAGCCCGTAAAGGGAGGAATGCTTGCGGGTCTTGCACCTGAGGCTGAGGCTATATTCAAGGAGTGCTCACCAAAGGCATCGGTCGCATCCTTTGCAATAAGATACGCCGCATCGCTCGAGGGCGTACTTACCGTTCTTTCGGGAATGTCGAATTACGAGCAGACCAAGGATAATGCGGGATATATGAAGGATTTTGAGCCTCTTTCCGAAAAGGAGAAAGATGCGGTCGAAAGAGTAAGAGAGTGCCTTAAGGCTCTTCCCACCGTTCAGTGCACGGGATGCTCTTACTGTACAGACGGATGTCCCTCAAAGATAAAGATCCCCAAGCTATTCTCGGCTTATAACAACTGGCTTGTTTACAGATCCGAGGAAAACAGCAAAAGGGAGTATGACAGAATTACAGGCGATAGCGGAAAGGCATCCGACTGTATCGGATGTGAACAGTGTGAGGGAATCTGCCCTCAGCATCTTCCCATCGTAGATCTTCTCAAGACAGTATCAACAGTATTTGATAAGTAATTATACCGCAACCGGGGTCGGAGGTGAAAAAATTGAGTGATTTTTTGATTCTTCTCAAGGAAATGGATATTCTCGACGTGCTTGATATAGCGCTTGTGTCGGTAGTGTTTTATTTCCTAATCAATTTCATAAGAAATAAGGGTGCTGACAAGCTTGCGGTAGGTGTTGTCATACTTGTTGTTCTTCAGCTTGTATGTACTGCGCTCGAGCTTCAGTCGATGCTGTTCTTGCTTCAGAATATTTTCCAGGTCGGAATTATAGCCATATTTATAATTTTCCAGCCCGAGCTCAGAACCGCACTTGAAAAGGTTGGATCGGAGCCGCTTAAGAATATCAGAAATATGACAAGAGACAGCAACGCGTATATTGCTGTAATTGAGCAGATATGCGCATCGGTTGCCGACCTTTCGTCAACAAAGACGGGAGCGCTTATCGTAATCGAAAGAGATATGAAGAACGATAATCTGTATTCGAACGGAACTCTTGTTGATTCTGCGGTTACGAGAAATCTTCTCAACACGATATTCTTCAAGATGACCGCACTTCACGACGGAGCTGTGGTAATTCGTGATGCGAGAGTTCATTCTGCAGCCTGCTGTCTGCCCCTTTCGACAAACGAAAACGGTCTTGAGGCGGCGCATACAAGACATCTTGCCGCACTCGGAACAAGCGAAAGAAGCGACGCTGTCGTTATAGTTGTCAGCGAGGAGAGTGGAAAGATATCTCTTGCAATAGAGGGAAAATTCGAAAGATTCGCAAATGCTCAGGCACTTAAGGCAAGACTCGGTGAGCTTATTGTCGGTAATATCCAGGGCGAAAAGAAAAAGATAATAAACATCAGAAAAAACACAAAGAACGATAATAACTGAACTGCGGACAATGCCCGAAAGGAGTGATCTTGGAATTATGAAAACAAAAAATACTGCCGAGAAAAGCGGCAGAGGAGTAAAGGAAATACTGTCGGGAACACTTGTCAGAGTGCTTTGCGTAATTGCCGCGTTTTGTCTTTGGCTTTACGTTGAGGAGGCAAGAAGCACTACCGTGGAAGCTCAGTTTGATCTCATAAAGATAGAAACGAGATATGAAGAAAACCTTGAAGCAAACTCTCTTGTGGTTCAGTATATGAGCCACGATACGGTAAACGTTATGCTCACGGGAACAAAGAATGCACTCAGAAACGTAACTCATTCTGATATCACTGCATACGTTGATCTTTCCGAAATATCTGAGGCAGGAGAATACCAGTGCAGAGTAAAGCTTTCTGTTCCTACAGGATTTGCGGCGTCCCTCGTTGCCGATCTTCCGGTTACCGTTTACGTTGACAGAGCGGAGAGCGCAGAGTTCGAGATACTCGGAGAGGATATTCTTTTCGACAGCTGGAGCATATCGTCCGACTGCGTTATTGCGAAGGATAAATCTTCGCTGAACATAAACAAGGTGGTTGTCGAGGGACCCACTCTTGAAATCGAAAAGATAGCATCGGTCAAGGTTAAGACTCAGGCAATGGGTATGATATCCACAGACGTTTCATCTCTTTGCACACTTGAATACCTTGACAGCGAGGGAAACGTTCTTGAAGGACTTAGGGTCAAGGGAAGCGCTTACTATAATGACGAGGCTGTAAAGGATATCGTTGCATATATAAAGCTGATCAAGCAAAAGGAAGTAAGCCTCACGGTTGAGAGCGAGCACGGATACGTGAAGGAGATTACGGTTGAGCCTTCAAAAATAATCATTATGGGATCGCCCGCGGTGGTTGATTCGATAAGCTCGATATCTGTCGGTAAAATAAACGAAAAGAACATTGACGGTGCAGACAAAATATACGAAGAGGTTTTCAATGCGGTTGAATTGCCCGAGGGAATAATCGGTATTGCTACCGCCGACGGAAACGAGATAGAAAATAGGCAGCTCAGCGTCACGGTGAAGGCAAACGTAGGAAAATGCTACGTTTTAAGCGTGCCCAAGGAGTTTATACAGCTTGTGAACGATATGAACTTCTATTCGGCAAACAGCGAGGTAAAGGTAAGGATCGCAGACGGATATGACGAGACTCTCGTTCAGCTCCTTCAGAAGCAGCTTAACGACGGAGTGGGAGGAATAACTCTTATAGCCGATGCCAAAACGATAGACAAGGACAACAAAACCGCAAATATAACGTCGGTTCTCTTTTCCTCCGAGCTTCAGAACAAAATCTATCTTGTGGGTGAAAACACCGTAAATATTACGGTATCCGAGGATAACCGAGGATAACAGATGACTCTTATACTGAAAAACATAAAATCAGCAATCGAGGATACCGATGCCGTAGCCATAGAAAAGGCGAGAAAAAAGCTCGCAAAGCATGGAATACGTGCAAAAGAGCTTACCGTGTCAAAGAAATCGGTAGATGCGAGAAACAAAAACGATATTTTCTACATATGCTCGGTGATTGCGGACATCGAGGGTGACAAGATAACTGAAAGATCACTTGCAGAGCTTGATGCGGACGTCAGAAAAGAGGAGGCGCTTACCTTTGAGAGGGGAAGCGAGCCTCTTTTGAGAAGACCGCTTGTGGTCGGATTCGGACCTGCGGGAATGTTTGCCTCGCTCATGCTTGCAGAGAGGGGATATGCTCCCATAATCCTCGAAAGAGGAGGCTCGATAGCAGAAAGAGTAAAGGCTGTCGAGAGCTTTTATAAGGATGCTGTTCTTGACGAGAACTGTAATATACAGTTCGGTGCGGGAGGAGCAGGCACCTTTTCTGACGGAAAGCTTGTAACGAGAATAAACGATCCGAGATGCTCTTACGTGCTTGAAAGACTTGTTGAATTCGGAGCGCCGAAAGAGATACTTACAAATGCAAAGCCGCATATAGGAACCGATCTTTTAAGAGGGGTTTGCGAGAGGATCGCAGACAGACTTGCAGAGCTCGGCGCAGAGATAAGATATAATACAAGATTTGTCGGATATGAAAAAAAAGACGGCATTTTCAGAGTAAGCACCGATAAAGGGGAGCTTGAAGCAGGCGTTATAGTTCTTGCTATAGGTCACAGCGCAAGAGACACCTATAAATATCTTCTCACAAAGGGACTTACAATTACCCCAAAGGCATTTTCGGCAGGTGTCAGAATAGAGCATCTGCGCGAGGATATAAACAGGGCAATGTACGGTAAATTTGCAGATAGACTTCCTGCCGCAGAATATCAGCTTTCCAAACGAGTGGGCGAGAGAGGGGTATACACCTTCTGTATGTGTCCCGGAGGAGAGGTGGTTGCAGGTGCATCAGAGTGCGGCGGCGTGGTTGTCAACGGAATGAGCCATCATGCAAGAAACGGCGAAAATTCAAATTCAGCTCTTGCAGTATCGGTGCTTCCTGAGGATTACGGATGCTCACCCGAAAAGGCAATAGAATTTCAGAGAATGCTTGAAAGAGCGGCATTTAATGCAGGCAAAGGAAACTATACCGCGCCCGTGTCGAGTGTGGGAGATTTTCTTTCGGGAAAAAGTCTTTCGGGTCTCGGAAAGATAAAGCCTACCTATATGAACGGAAGAGTGAAGGAGTGCGATCTTGCGGCTCTTATGCCATCATTTATGACAGAAATGCTGAGGATAGGAATTTCCGATTTCGGAAGAAAGATAAAGGGCTTTGACAGACCTGATGCTGTTCTGACGGGATTTGAAACAAGAACGTCGGCTCCGATCAGAATTGAAAGAGGAAGCAATATGTGTGCTCTTTTGAACGACGGTATATATCCGTGCGGAGAGGGTGCGGGATATGCCGGAGGAATAACAAGCGCCGCAATAGACGGAATAAGATGCGCGCAGGCCATCACGGCAAGATACAAAGAAACAAATTAATTGCCACGTGGCAATAGTAAGGAAGATTATCAGATGAACAGAAAAAAATGGAAGGTCAAGGAGTGTAGTAACCCCGAAGCGGCAAGAGAAATATCCGAAAATCTCGGCATAAGCCCGCTTGCGGCAAAACTGCTCGTTATAAGGGGAATAGACAGCGTCGCGAAAGCAAAAGCATTCGTTTGCTTTTCCGATTTTGCGCTCCACGATCCCTTTCTTATGCCCGATATGGATAAGGCTACGGCTCGTATAGTCCGTGCCGTTGAAGATAAAGAAAAGATACTCGTATACGGAGATTACGACGTTGACGGAGTCACCTCGGTCAGCATTCTTATGCTCTATTTCAGGTCAATAGGCGTTGATGCAGACTATTATATTCCGGACAGAAGCGGAGAGGGCTACGGAATAAACGTTGCGGCAATAGACAGATTCAGAGAGAGCGGAGTTACTCTTATGATAACGGTAGATACGGGAGTAACGGCGGTTGACGAGACCGAATATGCTAAAAAAATCGGAATCGATACGGTAATTACCGACCATCATGAATGTCACGCGGTTTTGCCAAGCGCGTGTGCCGTTGTCAACCCGAGAAGATCGGACAGCAGCTATCCCTTCAAGGAGCTTGCAGGTGTCGGTGTCGTATTCAAGCTTGTAACCGCTCTTATAAAGCTTGATTTTGAAAAAAACGCTTGTGAGGGAAACTATCTCAAAAAGGCGGTTTCCGATTATATAGACCTTGTTGCTATGGGAACGATTGCCGACGTTATGCCTCTTGAGGATGAAAACAGAATTTTCGTAAGCATGGGTCTTTCAAAGCTTAATAAATCACCGAGAACGGGATTCACCGCACTTATCGAAGCGGCGTCAAGCGTTGATAAGGGAGAAAAGCCTCAGAAAAAGCAGATAGTGACCTCGTCTACGGTAAGCTATACCGTGGCACCGAGAATAAATGCGGCGGGAAGAATAGACAGTGCGGCTATCGCGGCCGAGCTTTTCCTTACCGACGATAAGAAAAAGTGCGATGAGATCGCCGAAAAGCTTTGCCTTATAAATAAAGCAAGACAGGCTGAAGAAAACAGAATAATGGAGGAGGCTCTTGCCAAAATAGAGAGTGAGGTCGACCTTAAGAACGATAAAATAATCGTTCTTAGCGACGATAACTGGCATCACGGAGTTATCGGTATCGTTGCATCGAGAATTACCGAGAAATACGGTCTGCCCTCTGTGCTTATATCCTTTGAGGGAGATATCGGTAAGGGCTCGGGAAGAAGCATCAAGGGAATAAATCTTGTTGAGGCTCTTACCGATAGCCAGGAATATCTCGTAAAGTTTGGCGGTCACGAGCTTGCGGCAGGTCTTACGGTTGAAAGAGAAAATCTTGCGGCATTCAAGTGGGGTGTTAACGAATACGTTAAGGCAAATATTGAAAAGGCAAGAGAAGCTGAGGGAACCGACGTTGATTGCTCGCTCGATATATCCGAGGTTACTCTTGAGGCGGCAGAGGGAATACTTGTGCTTGAGCCCTTCGGAATATCCAACCCCACACCACTCTTTATGCTTCCTTCGGTGAGAATTTCAGATATTTTCCCGCTCGGAGTAAAGCATACAAGACTTGTTATATCAAACGGAGAAAACAATATAAACGCGGTTATGTTCGGAAAGGAAAGAGCACAGCTTGAGTACTATTCGTCCGATACCGTGGACATTCTTGCACAGCTTAGTGTAAATGAATTCAGAGAAAGAAGAAGCGTTCAGCTTATCGTAAAGGATATAAGGCTTTCAAAAGAGGCGTTTGACTACGATAAGGCGCTCATTGAAAGATACAAAGAGGTTATAAAGGGCGCGCCCCACTCAAGAGAGGACGACTTCCTTCCAAACAGAGACGACGTTTCTGCGGTATACCTCTATATCAAGAGAAGATTGCCCTCCATGAGAGATGAATACATGGGAATACGAGAGATACTTTCCGCACTTTCGCAGAGAAGAATGAGCTACGTCAAGTTAAGAGTCATTCTTGATATTCTTAAGGAAAGCGGAGTTATTGACATTTCTTACAGCGGAGAGCACAGCGAGAATCTCAAGGTAACCGTCAACTTTGTTAAGAATAAGGTTGACATTGAAAAATCACCCTCATTCGTAAGGGTAAAGAGCGGCTGTACAAGATAAAACAGCCCGATATTAGTAGAAGTTTAGTAAATTTGGAGTAACTTATGTACGCTGAAATAGGACGTCTTGTGCTGATACTTGACGAGCATGGCAGAGGCTATGATATAAACAAAATAAAAAAGGCTTACAACATAGCATGCAAGCTTCATGAGGGGCAGTACAGACAGAGCGGAGAGCCGTATATTTCTCACCCGATAGCGGTGGCGGAAACCGTGGCGTCGCTCGGACTTGATACAGATGCCGTTTGTGCCGCACTCCTTCACGATACGCTTGAGGACTGTGCCGACAAGATAAATATGGACGAGATAACAAAGGAGTTCGGAAAGGACGTTGCAGATCTTGTAGACGGACTTACAAAGCTCGTTCAGATCCCCTTTGAGGATAAAGAGGAGGAGCATTTTGAGAATCTTCGCAAAATGTTCATGGCAATGTCTAAGGACGTCAGAGTTCTCTTTATAAAGCTTTCGGACAGACTTCACAATATGAGAACTCTGTATGCAAAGAAGGAAGCAAGCCGAAGAATGATAGCCCTCGAGACTATGCAGGTATATGCTCCTTTAGCGCACAGACTCGGTATGCAAAGAATAAAGCAGGAGCTTGAGAATCTTTCGCTCAAGTATCTTGATCCCGAAGGATACGTTTATATCGAAGAGGCAATTGCGAAAAAATACGGAGAAAATAAGGACTTTATCGAAAGAACCAAAAATATACTTGATACCAAGCTCTCCGAAAATGCGCTTTCCTTCGAGATAAAGGGAAGAGTCAAGAGCGTTTACAGTATATACAACAAGATGTATAATCAGCATAAGAACTTCGATGAGATATACGATTTCTATGCGCTCAGAATACTCACAAGAACAGAGCTTGACTGCTATGCGGTGCTTGGAATAATACACGATGCATTCAAGTCTATACCGGGACGCTTCAAGGACTACATTTCAACGCCGAAGGATAACCAGTACAGATCGCTTCATACGACCGTAATCGGAAGAGACGGAATCCCCTTCGAGGTTCAGATAAGAACCTACGATATGCATAGGGTTGCGGAATACGGTGTTGCCGCTCACTGGAAGTATAAGACAGGTGAGCAGAGCAGAGAGGATATCGACAAAAAGCTTGAATGGGTATCAAAGATGTTTGACCCTGATGCACATTCGGGCGACTCGGATGAGCTTATTCAGGCTCTCAAGACAGAGATAGTGCAGGATGAGATATTCGTGTTCACTCCCAAGGGCGACGTTGTAACCCTTCCGCAGGGCGCAACTATGATAGACTTTGCCTATGCAATTCACTCGGCAGTCGGAAACAGAATGATAGGCGCCAAGGTAAACGGCGTTATAACTCAGATAGACAAGAGCCCCGATAACGGCGATATTATAGAGATAATAACCTCATCCTCGTCAAAGGGACCGTCGAGAGACTGGATAAAGATAGTAAAGACGAGCGAAGCGAGAAACAAGATCCGTCAGTGGTTCAAGAAGGAAAAGAGAAGCGAGAATATCCAGCTCGGAAAGAACGAGATCGAAAAGGAAATGAGACGCTTCGGAAGAGTGTTCACCTCCGCTCAGAGAGACGAGGTGCTTCTTGCCGTTTCACACAGACTCGGAATTCAGGGTATTGACGATCTTTATAACACGATAGGATACGGCGGACTCACGGTTGCAAAGATCCTGCCCAAATTAAAGGACACCTTTGATAAGATAGTCGTAGAGGAATCTCAGGGAAGCACGGCACCGCTTACCGCCGAGGATATAGTAACAAAGCCGAGAAAGAAGAATTCAAGCGGAGTTGTTATCGACGGTGTGGACGGATGCGAGGTGCGCTTTGCAAAGTGCTGCTGCCCTATACCGGGAGACGCCATCGTCGGATTCATCACGAAGGGATTTGGTATAACC
>JAFQWB010000113.1 GCA_017407725.1 Clostridia bacterium
TACGATGGATGTCTGCCACTTCGTTTTTCGTAGATCCCGCCTTCGGCGCTGCTTCGCAGTTCGACTTCGGGCTACGCCCTCCGCTCAGGATGACACGTATATGTAGGCTTCGCTCCGTTTCCTCTACCGTACTCCATTATCCACAGGGGCTAAGCGCGTACATTCCCCTCCGCTTATCGCGCTCCTATCGGTGCAAAAGGAGCAGTTTCTTAAAATTATTCGGTTTTGTTTCAAAAAAAATAAAAAAAAGTTTAGAACCCTATTTATTTATTTAAATAAATCTGTTATACTTAGAGTATAAAGAGTAGATAGCCTCTTGAAATCGATCGTATGGTAAAGGCAAGGTGACGGATATGACCAACCGCGAAAGAGCACTTAATATTTTAAGATTCAAGAAAGCAGACAGAATGCCGTCGGTTCACTTCGGATATTGGAGAGAGCTTCTTTACGAGTGGGCAGAGCATGGCATTATATCAAAGGACATAGCCGCACATTGGGGCGACGGAAACGATGCGGACAGAGAGCTTGATAGGCTTATAGGCTGGGACTATAACTGGTCGAATACACGCGGAGCAAATACGGGACTTATGCCCGGATTTGAGTATAAGGAGCTTGAGGTTCTGCCCGATGGCTCAAGACGTGTGCTTACCTGGAACGGAGTTATCGAAAAGATAAAGCCCGGTATAATATCAATTCCGTCCGAGGACGATTATCTCTTGAAGGACAGAGAGATCTTCGAGCGTGAGTTCCTTCCCAAAATGCAGTTCTCTAAGAATAGAATAAATTACGATTATTTCGAGAACCATCACAATGAGATCTACGAAAAAGACGACAGACCGGTCGGTATCTGGGTTGGAAGTGTTCTCGGTCACATTCGTGATATGACAACAGTACGAGGCATGAGCTATCTTATGTACGATGAAGACGAGGAGCTTTTTGCCGATATAGTAAATACATATGCAGAGATGCAGTACAAATGCGTTGAGGAGGTTCTCAAGACGGGTGCGAAATTCGATTTCGCGCACTTCTGGGAGGATATCTGCTTCAAGAACGGACCGCTCATTTCTCCTGCAAAGTTTGAAGAGATATGCGCACCGCACTATAAAAAGAGATGCGACCTGCTTCACTCGTACGGCATAGATATAATCTCGCTTGACTGCGACGGGGTTACGAAGGAGCTTCTTCCCACCTGGGTCGAAAACGGAGTCAATACTATGTTCCCGATAGAGATCGGAGTTTGGGGAGATCAGTTTGAAGGAGCAAGAAACAAATTCGGAAACAAGGTTCTAGGCGTGGGCGGCATGGACAAGACCGCACTAAGAAAGGACAAGGCGGCAGTTGACGAGGAGCTTAAGAGAATGGAAAAGCTCGCATCGCTCGGAGGCTTCATTCCTTGCCCCGATCACAGACTTATGCCCGGAAGCAAATTCGAGCTTGTAAAGTATTACGCCGAAAAGATCAAGGAGATCAAATTCTGAGTTTTTCAGAGCTATTAAAATCTTCTCGGATGAGAAAACGGTGATCAGAAAATGCAAGATTTTATAAAAATAAGCGCAGGGGAGCTTTTCGGAAATGATAAGCTACCAATAAAAAATGAGATATTTTCGTGTGCGCTTTCAAGGTGCGAGGGAAAAGCACCGCTTGTTTCATATGAGGCTGTTGAGATCGATCTTGTCGTGTCGGGCAGCGGTATACACAGAGTTTTCGGAAGAGATATTCCGTGTAGCTTTGGAGATATATTCATAAGCGATACCGAAACGCCGCACACCTTCTTCACGTCCGAGGACGGAGGAGATCTTGAGATCGAAAGAATATGGTTTGACCCCGACGTGTGGCTTGACGGAGATTTTTCCGATAAGACATCGTCAAGGTATTGCTACCGCATATTTGCAGACTGTATTCCGCTTGTTCATGCAGTTCTCAATGAGAAAACAAAAAAACGGATAGATTATCTTATAGAGGGCATCAGATACGAAAAGGAAAACTGCGGCGAAGAGTGGAGTGAGGCGGCAAGAGCATATCTTGCAATGCTTCTTATAACTCTTGGAAGGTATCTCGGAAGCGAGATCAAGAACAGAGAAGAGAGCAGGATAAGACCCAAGGACAGAGGTATAGTGTCGCTTGCCGTAAAAGAGGTTATGATGGGATTCTCAGACCCGTCAATGACACTTGAGCGAATAGCCGATATGCTCTATATCAGTAAGTCCACCCTTTCAAGGCTTTTCAAAGACGCAACGGGGAAGTCGTTTGGAGATTATCTGCGTGAGGTTCGCGTAAAGTCGGCGTGTGCACTTCTTTGTGAAAGCACACTCACGGTCGAGGAGATTGCGGGCAGATGCGGTCTTCGCGATCTTGCCACCTTTTATAAGACCTTTTCGTCAATAACAGGTATGACGCCGAGTGTTTACCGCTCGCATAATAAAAAACATAAAGAGCTTAAAAACAGTAATAAAGGAGAAAAATTTATGAGCATTTTAACAGAAATTTGCGAAAACCTTCAGAAGGGCAAGGCTAAGATCGTAAAGGAGCTTTGCGAAAACGCAATAAGCGAAGGACTTGATCCCGAAATCATACTCAACGAGGGTCTTCTCGCAGGAATGAACGTTATCGGAGAAAAGTTCAAGAACAATGAGGTATACGTTCCCGAGGTTCTTGTTGCTGCAAGAGCTATGAACATGGGTACACAGGTACTCAAGCCCCATCTTCTCGCAAAAGGCGCTACCGCTAAGGGCAAGGTTTGTATCGGAACAGTTCAGGGCGACCTTCACGATATCGGTAAGAACCTCGTTAAGATGATGATGGAGGGCAAAGGACTTGAGGTTGTTGACCTCGGAACAGACGTAACTCCCGAGAACTTCGTTAACACTGCAATTGAGCAGAACTGCGACATCATCTGCTGCTCGGCACTTCTTACAACAACCATGGGTGTTATGGCTGACGTTGTTAACCTTGCTACCGAGAAGGGTATCAGAGACAAGGTTAAGATCATGGTAGGCGGCGCTCCCGTTAACGAAGACTTCTGCAAGAAGATCGGTGCTGACGCTTATACCTCCGATGCTGCATCTGCGGCTGACCTTGCAGTAAGCTTCTGCAAGTAATTAAATAACTGTAAAAAAAGATAAAAGCCTCTTTGAATGATCAAGGAGGCTTTTTCGGAAAATATTTGTTTATTGTTGATACGAATCGGAGGGATGATAAGTGGCGATTTTAACTTCAAGAGAACGTATGCTCAGAACCTTCAGGCATCAGGAGATAGACCGCGTTATGATGGTTGACACTGCTTGGGGCGGAACGGTAAAAAGATGGTATGAAGAGGGTATGCCCGCAGGTATGGATTGGCAGGATTATTTCGGATTTGACAAGATCGTGAGAATACATCCCGATAACTCGCCGCGATATCCTTTTAAGCTTATAGAAGAAACCGACAGATACAGAATAGTTACAACGGCGTGGGGAATGACTGAAAAGCAGTTTAAGGTGCTCGACTCAACTCCCGAGGGACTTGATCATTATTACAGCACGCCCGAGCGCTGGGCTGAAGCCAAAGAGAGAATGCTCACGTATTACGATGACAGAATTCCGTGGGCATATCTTAAGGAAAACTATCCGAAATGGAAGGCTGAGGGCAGATTTATGCAGCTTGTTGTCTGGTTCGGATTTGACGTTGCGCACTCACATATGGCAGGAACCGAAAATGTTCTTATCGGCATGTATGAGGACCCCGAATGGGTAATGGATATGTTTGAAACCTATCTTACCTCGTCGCTTGATCTTTGCCAGAAGATACTCGATGCGGGATATGAGTTTGACGGCATATACTGGTATGACGATATGGGATACAAGAATTCAACCTTCTTCTCGCCCGAAATGTACAGAGAACTCTTGAAGCCCTTCCATAAGAGGGCTGTTGACTGGGCGCACGAGAGAGGAATGACGGCAGAGCTTCACTCCTGCGGATTTGTAGAGCCTCTTATTCCGGATCTTCTTGATATCGGGGTTGAAATGCTCAATCCTCTTGAGGTAAAGGCGGGAATGGATCCGGGAAAGCTCAAGAGGCTTTACGGGGATAAGCTTGCTTTCCACGGCGGAATAAACGCACAGCTCTGGGAAAATCCCGAGCTTGTAAGAGCTGAAATGGAAAGAATTATTCCCATAATGAAAGAGGGCGGAGGATACGTATTTGCATCCGACCACTCTATACCGAACTCGGTATCCTTCGAAACAATGAAAATGATTTCAGATCTTGCACATAAGCTTGGAAAATATTAATAGGTGATATTATGATAAGCGAAAAGGATAAAAGTATTATAAGAGAGCTTGCGAAAAAATATATGGAAGAGGCTCTTTCCGAAAAGCAACTCGAAATGAACAGAAGAATGCAGGCAACAAACGATCTTAAGATCGTAAGACCGATAGTTCTTATGGATGAAATTCCGTGGTATCAGATGGATATTGACGGAGAGCTTAAATGCGAATGTGAGGACGGCGCCGCAAGAGGGCTTGAATTTTATTTCCGATCAAGTCTTTACAGAAGAAAATATTTCGAATGCGACACTATATTCGATCCTGTTTTCAAGGTAAGAAAATCTTATGATTCCACAGGTATCGGAATTGATGCTAAGGAAGAAATAAGAAGAACCGACGATATCAACCATATCGTTTCGCATCATTATGAGGATATTCTTGAAAATGAAGAAAATCTTGAGCTTATAAAGATTCCGACCTTCACCGCTCGTCCCGACAAAGACGAATATTTTATGAACTTTTACACCGATCTTCTCGGTGATACTATGCCCGTGGAGTTTGCGGGATATCCAAATATCTACCACGCTCCGTGGGATTTTATAACAAGGCTCAGAGGCATGGAGCCCATACTCTTCGATCTTTACGACAGACCCGAATATCTTCACAAGATAAGAAAGCGCTTTATGGATATTGCGCTTGCGGAAATTGATTTTGTGGAAAAGAATATAGGATACGAATCGTGGACCTCAAACCTTCATTGCACACCCGGTCTTGTTTCGGGCGTACAGAGCGGAAAGGGTACGTGGTTCAGAGGAATGGCACAGAATTTCGGTGACGTTTCACCCGAAATGCACAAGGAATTTGATATTGACTATGCTATCCCGATCGCCGAACATTTCACATATTCCTATTACGGATGCTGTGAGCCGCTTGACCGTAAGATAGAAATGCTTAAATGCATAAAGAATCTTCGTAAGATAGGCGTTTCACCTTGGGCAAACGAGGAATCTTCGGCAGAGCAGATAAAGGGTGACTTCGTATATGCGAGAAAGCCCAACCCCGCAAACGTTGCAATAAAGACCGACCCCGAGGTAATAAGAAAAGAAACCGAGGCCACGGTAAAGGCGTGTCAGAAGCACGGTTGCCCCGTGGAGTTTGTTCTCAAGGACATAAGCACGGTATCGGGCAAGCCTGAAAACCTTATAATCTGGGCAAAAACAGTTTCCGAGGTTCTTGATAAGTATTATTGATTTATCCGCACTTTTACAATGTAATTTTACAATATAAGGAGAAAGCCATGGATAATTTTACAAAGGCAATAAGGTTTGAACGGCCCGATTACATTCCGATGGTCTTTGCCATAAATTCCGCGTGCTGGCATCACTATCCGAAAGAGGCGCTTTTTGATCTTATGGAGGAGCATAAGCTTTTGTTTCCGGGATTTGTCCGTCCGCCGCAGGGATGGGAGCCGTATTATCCGCTTGTTGCAAGAAAAGACGAGCCGTATACCGACCCTATGGGATGCATATGGTATACTGCGGATGACGGAATAACCGGAACCGTTCTCGGACATCCTCTAGCCGACTGGAGCGCTTTTCATACAAGCTGGAAAATGGCAGATCCGAATACATCGGACGGGCTTTATAATGTTGACTGGAGTGCGCATACCACGGAATGGAAAAGAATAAAAGAAAGCGGAGGGAGCTTCGGCGGGGGACTTCGCCACGGACACACCTTCCTTCAGCTTTGCGATCTTCGAGGATATGAAAACATTCTATGCGATATGATAGATGAAGAGCCTCTTCTTGACGAGCTTCTTGACGAGCTTACCGAGTTCAATCTTGCACTTGTGAAAAGATTCGTTGATAACGGATGCTCAAGTATGGCATATCCGGAGGATCTCGGTATGCAGACAGGGCCTATGCTTTCGCCCGATATGTTCAGAAAATATATTAAGCCTGCATATACAAAGATCATGAAGCCCGCAAGAGATGCGGGAATTCCGATACATATGCATTCTGACGGAGATATACGCTCGCTTGTTGACGATATAATCGACAGCGGAGTTGAGGTCATCAATCTCCAGGATCTTGTAAACGGTATTGATTGGATAGCAGATAAATTCAGAGGCAAGATCTGTGTGGACCTCGATATAGACCGCCAGAAGATAACTCCGTACGGAACACCGGGGCAGATCGATGCTCTGATTTATGAGGAAGTATCAAAAATATCCACAAAAGAGGGCGGACTTACAATGATATACGGACTTTATCCGGGAGTACCGCTTGAAAATATAAAGGCACTTATGGATGCCATGGAAAAATATGCGTTTTATCACTCTTGAGATAGGAGAAAAAATATGAAATACAATATGCATGAATTTTTGAAGGCTCTTCCCGCATCGGGAAAGGCGCTTCCCATACTTTCGTTCCCCTGCGTATCGCTTCTCGGAATAAGCGTAAAGGAGCTTATAAGCGACTCGACTCTTCAGGCAAAGGGAATGAAGGCAATTGCAGAAAGAGCTGATGTTGCGGCTGCGGTAAGCTTTATGGATCTTTCTGTTGAGGCTGAATGCTTCGGTGCGACAGTAAGGGTATCGGATGACGAGGTGCCCACAATTGTCGGAAGACTTGTAAACGACGAGGACGAGGCAGAGGCACTCAAGGTTCCGAAGGTTGGAGATTGCCGCTCCGGAATATACGTTGATGCAATAAGAAAGGCATCTGAAATTATAAATGACAGACCCGTTCTTGCGGGTATGATAGGACCCTTCTCGCTTGCGGCAAGACTTCTTGATGTTACCGAGATAATGATGGACTGCTATGATGAGCCCGATATGGTTCATACGGTTCTTAAAAAGGCAACCGAGTTCCTTAAGAGCTATGCTATCGCACTCAAGGAGGCGGGTGCTGACGGAATTATGATGGCAGAGCCTGTGTCGGGCCTGCTTTCTCCCGCACTTGAGGAGGAGTTTTCATCTCCCTACGTTAAGGAGATAATCGATGCGGTTCAGGATGACAGCTTCGGTCTTATTTACCACAACTGCGGAGATAATACACCTCTTATGGTAGAGTCCTTCAAGAGCTTTGGTGCGGCAGCCTACCACTTCGGAAACTCTATCGACCTTGAAGGGATGATAAAGAAATTCCCCGAGGACACCATCATTATGGGTAACGTTGATCCTGCGGGCGTTCTCCGTATGTCTGATGCCGACACTGTAAGAAAGGTAACTCTTGAGCTTCTTGATAAGTGTTCGAAATATCCAAACTTTGTTCTTTCGTCGGGATGCGATATGCCTCCCATGACTCCTTGGGAAAATATTGATGCATTTATAAAGGCGGCAGAAGATTTTAAAAAGTGCAAGTAAGGAATACAGAGCCATGAAGCTTTCAAAATACACCA
>JAFQWB010000114.1 GCA_017407725.1 Clostridia bacterium
ATGTCATAGTCGATGACCTTTTGAAAAATATTCCCGAAGACGGGATCGAAGAGTCCTTTGACGGTAAATACGAGTATGAAATGCTCGATAGCCTTGAGCTTTCCGAAAATAGCTCTGATGCTACTGCCGATGAGGAGGTATCGCAAAGGTCGCTTTCGACAGAGCAGGATATCGGGGACCGCGAGAGAATAGACTGGAGCGAAGCTGCCGAAATCACCGTCGAGGAATATGATTATATTGAGCCTGAGCCTGAGCCTGAGCCTTATGAAGATGACTCGTTTGATGATCCGATGATATTCGGAACTCCCGTCGATGATAATAACGGCTACGTCGGGGAGGAGCATGAAGAAATACCCGAAGAGGGTGATATACGTGCTCATAATGAAATAAATGACCAAATGGTCGTTACAAATGTAAAAAAAGAACGAGATACTGCCTATGCTGATGAATATTCGGGTGAATTTGCATCCGGAAATAAAAGCGAAGGTATGGAATATACAGCGCAGGGTCAGGAGACAAAGATCAAACGCCGCCTTAGTGCAAGGTACAGAGAAAAGAGAAGGGAAGCATCAAGATACCTTCTTGCAGCTCTGATAGCATTTCTTCTTGAAGTTGTACTCATTCCGCTTATTCTGGTAGGAGGAAAACAGGCGTATAATCTACCTTGTACACTTATCTCGCTTTTCTGGATGCTTGCTGTGATCTATTTTGCAAGAGCTGATATAGCGCTTGGCTTCAAGGCACTGCTAAGCGGACAGACAAACGTGTGGACATCTGTGATAATGCTTCTTTTTCCTTCTGCGATTTGTTATATAACAAGTATTATCTCACTTGGTAAGGGTGTGTATCTTTCTCTGCCTTTTGCGCTCTGTCTTGCGATGTATAAGGGATGCGAGCTGCTGTTTATCAAAAAGCAGACTGTTTCCTTTAACGTAGTGTCGGACAGAGGCGCAAAATACGTGCTCTCAAAGATGTCTTTCGCGCAAAGAAAGCCGGAGGAGAGAATATATCGCAGCTACGTTGCATCCGACAGATATTTCTGCGTAAAGAAAACCGAATTTGCAGAGGACTTTTTCTCAAGATCGGCAAAGCAGAATAAAATCGGAGCATCCTTCTATATTAATTTGATAGTATCGGCGATCATTTCTGTAGGTCTTTTTGTGGTTGAGCTTAGATCTGACGGAGGAAATGCGGTTGAAGCACTTTTTGTGTTGTGCATATGCGCGTGGATGACTCTGCCGATAGGACTTGAAGCAACCTATGATATACTTTCCTTTTTTGCTTCTCTCAGATGCGCAAAAAAAAGATCTGCTCTTTTGGGAGAACACGCCTTTGACGAGTATTCAAAGGGAGGCGTAATATGCTTCAACGATAAAGAAATAATATCCGAAAAAAATATAAAGATAAAAAACCTCAAGGTCTTCGGAGAAATGCCCTTTGAATCGGCACTCACTCTTTCTTACGCGATAATGAAGGAGATTGCATCGCCGATAGCACCCGTTCTTAAAAGAGCTCTTGATGACAAAACCGATCTGCCCGAGGTTAATATAACCTCCGTTTACGATGACGGAGTTGACGGAAATATAGCGGGAGTAAGAATACTTGCGGGAAGTCCCGATTTTGTGTCAAAAATCGGACTTGTAAATCTTCACGCTTCGCTTATTTCAAGAAAATACAGACAAATGTGTATTGTCGTGGGGTCGAAGATAGTAGCACTGCTTGATATTGAGTATACCGTGGATGAAGCGCTCGTCAAGAACGTGAGCTACCTTTACGGTGACGGAGTTTATATCTCGGTTCGCTCGCTCGATCCTAATCTGACAAGTGAATTTATGACCGAAGCGCTCGGAGGCGGAGTAATTCCCATAAGAGTTGTCAAAAAGAAGGACGACGTGGGAATATCGCTTGTAAGAAAAAGCGCAAGCTCCTCACTCGTTGCCCTGGATAGGGCAAAGTCGGTGCTGTACGCCCTTTCGATATGCGATAAGACCGCTTATGCTAAAAAGCTGAGTGGAATATTCGGGATAGCGTCGGTTATAATGGGCGCGGTAATAGTTGCCGCGGCAATGGTGGTCAATACGGGAGTCCCCTCGTTTGTAGGATTGCTGATCTCCTTGTATCATCTTTTCTGGGTAATTCCGGGAGTTATAATGGCAATTTTATACGTTAAATAAAGGTACTTGAATATGGATAAGATAAAAGAAAAAATATTAAAAAAGGTAACTAAACCGGGACGATACGTCGGCGGTGAATTCGGAGAGACGATAAAGGATGTCTCGTCTGTAAAATCAAGATGGGTGTTCTGCTTTCCCGATACGTATGAGATCGGAATGTCAAACCTTGGAATGAGAATTCTTTCGGGTGCTCTCAATAAGAGCCCGGACGTTTACTGTGAAAGATGCTTCTGTCCCTGGACAGATATGGAGGAGCAGCTTCGTGAAAACGATATTCCGCTTTGGGCACTTGAAAGCGGAGACCCTCTTGGAGCGTTCGATTTCGTGGCATTTACTCTTCAGTATGAGCTTTGCTACACTAACGTTCTTAATATGCTTTCACTTGCAAAGATCCCCCTTCTTTCAAAGGATAGAGAGGATAGCCATCCTATAATCATAGGAGGAGGCCCGTGCGCATATAACCCTGAGCCGATAGCTGAATTCTTCGATGTTTTCTCTATCGGAGAAGGTGAGGAGGCTCTGCCCGAAATTGCCGCATTATATATAAAAATGAAGGAAAGCGGAAATTATACAAGAAAAGACTTTCTTCACGAGGCGGCAAAGCTTGACGGATTTTACGTGCCTTCCCTTTATGACGTTACTTATAATGAGGACGGGACAATAAAGGCATATACTCCCGTTTATGACGATATCCCCACAAAAATACAGAAGAGAATAATCAAGGATCTTGATACCTCTTATTATCCCGATAAGGTTGTAATGCCTTATATCGACTGCGTTCACGACAGAATGATGCTTGAGGTGTTCAGAGGATGTATAAGAGGATGCAGATTCTGCCAGGCAGGCATGGTATACCGTCCCGTAAGAGATAAGAGTCCCGAGGTTATAAACGAGCAGGCAAAGACTCTCTATAAAAACACGGGATATGACGAGATTTCGATGTCGTCCCTTTCGATCTCCGACTATACCTACCTGCATAGCCTTACCGATATGCTTCTTGAGTGGACCGATAAGAACAGAGTAAGCCTCTCTCTTCCTTCACTCAGAGCCGATTCCTTCTCAAAGGAGCTTATGCAGAAGATTTCGGGCGTAAGATCGTCGGGAATTACCTTTGCTCCCGAGGCAGGAACACAGAGGCTTCGTGATGCCATAAACAAAAACGTCCGCATCGAGGATGTTGATGCGGCGTGCAAGATAGCTTTTGAATTCGGAAAGAATTCGGTAAAGCTTTACTTTATGAACGGACTTCCTACCGAGACCGATGAGGATATCCTTGGAATTGCAGATGTTGCAATGCACGTGATAGATCTTTACTATAGTGTGGTAGGGAAGAGAAAGGGAACCAAACCTCCGAGCGTTACCATTTCGGTCGCTTGCTTTGTGCCCAAGCCCTTCACGCCCTTCCAGTGGGAAGCGCAGAATACAAAGGAAGAGCTTGAGAGAAAGCAGATGCTTCTTGCAAAGGCTATAACCGACCGTAAGATCATTTATAATTGGCACGATTCGGATGTGTCGAGAATAGAGGCTGTATTTGCAAGAGGAGACAGAAAGCTTGCAAAGGCTGTCCTCGAGGCGCATAAGATGGGTGTCAAGCTTGATAGCTGGGAAGAATTCTTTAACTACGAAAGCTGGCTTACTGCCTTTGAGAAAGCGGAGCTTGATCCTGCATTCTATGCAAACCGTGAATTCGGTGAGGATGAGATCCTTCCTTGGGATATGATCGATTGCGGAGTCACAAAGGAATTTTTCTTAAGAGAAAGACATAAGGCGTATGAATCGGTGACAACGAGAAATTGCCGTGAGGGCTGCAGCGGATGCGGAGCAAATAAGCTTGGAGGTGAAAAGACGTGTTGTCCGAATGCATGAGAATAAAATTCAGAAAGATCGGAAGACTTAAGTACATATCTCACCTTGATCTTCAGAGAACCTTTTCAACAGGACTTATCAGAGCGGGAATTCCCGTGTGGTACAGCAAGGGCTTTAATCCTCATCCGAAGCTTGTCTTTGCGCTTACCGTGTCGGTTGGCTCGGAAAGTGACTGTGAGCTTCTTGATATAAAGCTTGAGGAGCCTATCACAAAAGAAGAGGCGCTTGAAAAACTCAGAGGAGCATTTACAAGCGAAATGGAGATAGTTGACGTTTACACTCCCGAAAGAAAGTTCTCGGAGATAGCTTATTCAACGTATGAGATATTTTTTGAAAAGGACGTTCTTGACGAGGATATCGATAAGCTCTTTGACGGTGAGATTGTTATCACGAGAAAAACCAAGAGCGGAGAAAAGTGCGAGGACATCAGATATATGGTTCACTCGGCACAAACTGAAGGCAAAAGAGTTACCGCCATCCTCGGGGCAGGGGATACGGGATATCTTAATCCCGACTACTTTGTAAAGGCGCTTGAGGAAAAGACGGGCAAGAGCTTTGGCGACTATCTTGTAAGAAGAATAGGTATGCTTGATAAGGATCTTAATATTTTCAAATAAAAAAAGCCTTAAGAGTTTTTCTCTTAAGGCTTTTTGCTTGTTATTTGAGCGATGCAAGCTCGTCAATGCACGACTTGCAGATGAGCTTTCCTTTACAGTGGATGATATTATCTGCATTTCCGCAGAAAATGCACGAGGGCTGATATTTCTTAAGAACTATTTTATCATCGTCAACGAATATTTCGAGGACGTCCTTGACGTTAATATCCATGTTTTTTCTGATCTCTATGGGAAGAACGATTCTTCCGAGAGAGTCGACCGGTCTTACAACACCTGTAGCTTTCATAACTTTTTTTGTTTCTCCTTTGCTCTAATAAGTTACGAGGTGAATTATATCACAAACTGTAATAAATGTCAATTAAAAAGCCGAAAAAAGTCAAAAAAAGAATGTAAAAAACGAGGAAAAAATAAAGTATAATGCCTTTTTTTGTCAAAAAAATATGTTCCGAAAGGGCAAATGTTAATAATTTGTTAATTGTGAAAAATAATAACAAAAAATCAAAAAAAGTATTGACACACAATGGTTTTTATGGTATAATCATAAGGCTTGATGCGTAGAAGGCAGAGGTTGCGCAGTATCACGACACTGCGGTAATTTTGCCGGAGCATGTCCGATAATTAACCGGGCGAGCCCGCAGAGCATGCGTTTCACTCCGAATTTTATAGGCGCTTTTGTAAAAAGAAGGGCACTGTAGAATTCGGGTTTTATCTTGGAAAAGTGAGAAACACACGGATTCGTGTGCATTGCGGGATCCACTTAAACACTATAAGGAGGAACAGTCAAGTGGCAGTTAAGGAAACACTCAGAATCAAGCTTAAGAGCTACGATCACACACTTGTTGACGTTGCGGCTGAGAAAATAGTTGAAGCAGCAAAGAGACAGGGTGTAGCGGTTTCGGGACCTATTCCGCTTCCTACGGAAAAGGAAGTAGTAACCATCCTTCGTGCAGTACACAAGTACAAGGATAGCCGCGAGCAGTTCGAGCTCAGAACACACAAGAGACTCATCGACATCGTTAAGCCCTCTCAGAAGGCTATCGACGCAATAATGAGTCTTGAACTTCCCGCCGGCGTTGAGATCGAGATAAAGCTGTAAAATCGATTTCTGTGCGACAGAAGTTTTACGTCATGTTGGCAGAGCCAACCAATAACTAAAACATGGAGGAAAACCAAAGATGAAGAAAGGTATCATCGGAAAGAAGATCGGCATGACGCAGGTCTTCGACGAAAAGGGAAACGTAATTCCCGTAACGCTTATCGAAGCTGGTCCGTGTTACGTAACACAGATCAAGACGATTGAAAAAGACGGATACGAAGCTGTTCAGCTCGGCTTTGTTACCGCAAAGGAAACGGCTGTTAATAAGCCTACGAAGGGCCACTTCGCAAAGCATGGCATTCCTGCTCAGAGACATCTCAAAGAGTTCAGACTTGAGGATATCTCCGGATACAAAGAGGGCGATACCGTCACCGCAGACATTTTCTCTGTAGGTGAAAAGGTCGACATTTCCGGCGTAACCAAGGGTCGCGGATACTCGGGTGTTGTTAAGAGATGGAACGCACACATTCTCAGAATGACTCACGGTACAGGTCCTATACACCGTCAGCCCGGTTCTATGGGTGTTATCGACCCTGCAAGAATCTTCAAGAACAAGAAGATGGCAGGTCAGTACGGTAACGAAAACGTAACGGTACTTAACCTTGAAGTTGTTAAGATCAACACAGAACTCAACATCCTCGCAGTTAAGGGAGCAGTTCCCGGCGCTCGCGGCGGAATTGTGTTCATTCGCAACACTGCTAAAGTAAAGTAAAGGAGGAATAGACGATGCCGGAAATTAAGGTAGTGAATATGTCTGGTGAGATCACCGGAAGCATTCAGCTTGCTGATAGCGTATTTGGAATTGAGCCCAACACAGCTGTTCTCCACGCTGCAGTAAGAGCGTATCTTATGAATCAGAGACAGGGTACGCAGTCCACTCTTACACGTTCGGAAGTTTCGGGCGGCGGTAAGAAGCCGTGGCGTCAGAAGGGAACCGGTAGAGCAAGACAGGGTTCCACACGTTCTCCTCAGTGGACACACGGCGGTATTGCACTCGGACCTAAGCCGAGAACATACCATATAGATCTTAATAAGAAGACTAAGAGACTCGCAATGCTCAGCGCACTTTCTGCAAAGGTTGCAGGCGGAGAGCTCGTAGTTGTAGATAAGATCGAATCTGTTGAAAACGCAAAGACAGGCAACAGATACAACACTAAGGCAATGGTAGCATTCCTTAAGGCTGTTGGCGCAAACGGAAAGGCTCTTGTAGTACTTCCCAACACAGTAGACAGCGACAACATGCTCGAGGCTGCTGCAGAGCAGAAGCTCATCGTTAAGAGCTTTGCAAACATCGAGGGTGTTAAGACAACACCTTGCGGCGCAATCAACGTATACGATATTCTTAATAGCGGAACAATGGTTGTTGCTAAGGATGCAATTATGAAGATTCAGGAGGTATATACAAGATGAAGTCAATTTACGATGTAATCATTGCTCCCGTTATTACAGAAGCAAGTATGGACGGAATTGAGAACAAGAAGTATACCTTCAAGGTAGCAACAAACGCAACAAAGCCTATGATCGCTGAAGCGGTTGAGAAGGTATTCGGCGTTAAGGTTGCAAGCGTAAACACAATAAACTGTAAGAGCAAGCCCAAGAGACTCGGAGTTCACGCTGGTTACACATCAGAGTGGAAGAAGGCAGTAGTTACACTTACTGCAGATTCCAAGACTATCGAGTTCTTTGATGGCATGAGATAAGGAGGAGTTAAAGATGGCAGTTAAAACATATAAGCCTACGACTCCGGGCCACAGAGACATGTCGGTTCCGTCCTTCAGCGAGATCACAAAGAAGACTCCCGAAAAGAGCCTTCTTGCAACTCTCAAGAAGCACTCCGGACGTAACAGCTACGGTAAGATCACCGTTCGTCACAGAGGCGGCGGAAACAGAGTTAAGTACAGAATTATCGACTTCAAGCGTAATTCTGCTGAGCTCGCAACCGTAATCGGAATTGAGTACGACCCTAACAGAACAGCATACATCGCACTTCTTGAAACACAGAGCGGCGAGAGAAGCTACATCATCGCTCCCGTAGACCTTAAGGTTGGCGACGTAGTAGAGTCCTCTAAGGATGCTGATATCAAGCCCGGTAACACACTTCCCATTGCTAAC
>JAFQWB010000115.1 GCA_017407725.1 Clostridia bacterium
CTGTAATACGACCTTGTGGTCAGATGAACGAATTTTCTGTCGCCCACCCCCGGAGTGATTATTCTTACGTCAACTCCGCTCTTTGCCGAAAGCTCAAGCGCACTTAAAATATTTTCATCTATTATAAGATAAGGAGTGAATATATAGAGATATCTGCTTGCCTCTGTTATTATCTTCATATATACGCTCTCACCGACCTTTTCGGTGTCAAGCGGTGAATCGCAGTAAAACTGCACGGGTACGCTTCCCTCTTTTTTCGCTTCACCTTCGATAAAATCCGAGAAGGAAGAGAAAAGATTCTCTTTTATTCTCTTTTTGAGCGGCTTATTCGTGTAGGAGATCTCCCACATTCTGAGAAATGAGATAGCAAATTCTCTTGCAGAATCTCCCCTTACAAGTATACCGCAGTCCTTCCATTTTCCAAGTCTGCAGCCGCGGTTTATATATTCGTCGGCAAGATTGACTCCGCCCGTAAAAGCCACCTTTCCGTCAATTACCGTTATCTTTCTGTGATCTCTGTTGTTTTGCGCCGAGGTCACAAACGGTCTTATTCTGTTAAAGGCGACGCACTCGATTCCCATTTTCGCAAGCTTGTTTTTATAATCGGGAGACAGACGGGTAAGGCATCCCACGTCATCATAGATAACTCTGACTGTAACTCCACTTTCGCTCTTTCTTTTAAGTATATCAAGAATACTTCCCCAGAAGAATCCTTCCTCTATGATAAAGTATTCGAGAAAGATATATTTTTCAGCCTTTTCAAGCTCTCTTTTTAGTGCATCGAACATCTCTTCTCCGCACGAAAAGTATTCCACCTCATTATGCTCGCAAACGGGAAAGCCTGCTCCCTCAAGATAGCGCACAAGCCCCTCTCGTGGAGGAAAGCTTTCTATAGTCTTTATGACGGAATTATCGTTTTTATTCGTGGGCTCTCTGTTTTTCTCTGAAACGTATAAATCAAGCTCGTTATATTTTCTTTCCGTTCTGTCCAATCTTATAATCAGATAGAAAAGCCCTCCGAATATGGGAAAGGAAAGTATCATGATCGACCATATGAGCTTATAGTCGGTCTTTTTTTGACTTGAAACAACGTATACGACAACGGCGTAGCTTACAAGAGTCATTGAAAACGCCGCTAAATTCGATACAAGACTTGTACTGTACAGAGTATAGATTATAAAGGCGAGGTTAAAAAGAAAAAGGAGAATAACCGTCACCCTTCGCGTAATAAACTTAAACAGCTTTTCGATCACAGTTATTCCCTCCTTTGATATTCACTTTTACTGAGTAAGCTTTATTATTTCGGCAAGTGCAAAGAATATTATCACTCCTATTATCGCCGCGATATAGGTGTATCCGCTTATCGGTCCGAGCGAAAGAAGCATCGGAAGCGAGGTTACAAGAAGCATTAAGGAAAGCGAAATGGCGAGAATTGCCGTAAGAAGATAGGCAACCGAAAGCACAAGCTCACCTGTGAAAACGCTCTCTTCTCTCACAGTTTCAAAAAGAATTATCGGAACGAAGAGCACCGCCTCTATCATCACGACACCCTTGACCGAGCCCGTACTCATCACGTAAGGAAGGATCACGGCACTTGCAACGTGAATAAGTCCCATTATTACGCCGAAGAGCAGTGCTCTGAGCGAAGAGGTTATCGGATGCTTTATTTCCTCTCTCGTTATCTTTGACTTATGTAACGGCGGAGCACTTTCAAATGCGATAGAGAATACCGCCGCAATATCAAGCACGGTAGAAAGTATGAGCGCACTTTCTCCGTTCATTATCGTAATTCCCGTAAACACGGTGAAAATAACTGCGATAAATCTTGCAACCGATACGCTTATAATGTATCTGAGCATCTTAAAGACGGACGCCTGAACGTTTCTTGCTCTTTCTATTACCTTTACGGCAGAGGAGAATCCGCCGCTCTCACGCCTTGGCGGAGAGACTATTACGTCAGCACAAAATCTCATCGCATCGCAGGCATCTCTTCTTCCTGCCTTATAATGCACTCTTTGTTGGTTCTTTCCCGACAGAGTCGAGCCGAAGGCAACCGACGAATCCGAGCTTCTCATAAGAACTATATCCGAAAGCGAGTCGCCTATAAAAAGAACCGTTCTCTTATTTGCTCTCATTGCCTTTATCACACGGTGCTTTTCAGCGCCGCTCATTCCGTAGCAAAGCGAATAAAGCTCAATATCAGTTCTTAAGATCTCATCCGACATCGTAGAAAGCCTTTCGGATGAAAGGGCAAGAGTATTATCGTTTGCGATTCCGAGCGCTCTCATTATTCCGAGAGCCTCTTCTCTCTCGGGAGCAAAGACCATAAGCGAAACTCCCGCTTTCTGACATCTTTCTGCCATTTCAAGCGCGGATGACAAAAGCTTCAGCCTGAACGAGAGAAGTCCTTCAAAGACCATCTGAGAATCCTTTTCGCCAAATCTTTTGACGTTAAAGCTTTTAGAGGCAACCGCCTTTATTCTGTGGCCGCCCTCTGTTAGTGCATATGCAAAGGAAATGAGCTTTTCTCTGTCAATGTCGGAAATCGGCTCTATCCTTCCGTCCTTTCTTTTATATCTGCACATTGAGATGACCTTGTCTATATCTCCGGTTACGGCAAGGAGATCTCCATCCTTGCCCGATGCCATCGACACGGAAAGCTCTGCGCTGTCATCGTCCGATTTTTTGTGCGATACAAGCTTATATTTTTCAGAAAGCTCTGTCTGAAGAACTCCAAGCCTTCCAAGAGCCTTGAGTATTTCATCCTCTTCATAGCTGAGACTTCCGCTGCTGCCTGCAAGAGCAAGTCTTGACGTGCCGTAAATACCCTTTGCAACGGCGGCAATTTCAAGAACACGTCTTACGACCTCGCCGTCCATCTCGGAGGGATATTCTTCATCCTCTGCAAAAACGGTCTCAAGGTAAAGCTCGCTTTCATCGTAAAGCGCACTGCTTGACATAACCACCGTATCTGTATCGGCAAGTCTGTCTATCGCGCTTGGATTTTTGATTACCGCGCCTCTGTCCTTATCATTATTTCCGAGTGAGCCGTAAATACATCCCGCAATCATAACCGTTCCGAAAACGGTATAAAACCCGCTCATTACTCCAAGTGCAACGGCAAGAGCAAGGAAAAATCCGTCTACGGGGTCTGCCGACGGTATGGGAAGCAAGCAGTAAATGAAGGTAAGCAGTACCGCGGGAAGAAGCGAGAAGGTAAACGCCTCGCTTATTCTTCTCAGCATTATCATAGTTCTGAGTCCTTCAAACGACGGCCTCTTTGCTTTTCTTTTGGTTCTCGCAATAGCGGTATTTGCGCCTATCTCACAGCAAAGAGCATACGCTCTTCCCTCTTCGATTATACTTGCGGCGTAAAGCATATTTCTATGCTTTTCAATCGGCGCATTCTCGTCAACGTGTGCCGCGGCATCCTTATCCCTTACTATTGCGGCTCCCGTTATTCCGCTTTCTCTGACACAAAGATTTTCGCAAAATACTATTCTTGCATCGCACGGAACTATATCTCCTTTTGAAAGGAGTATGAGATCTCCTCTTGCTATATAATTCTGGCTTATCTCGTATATTCTTCCGTCACGTTGCACCTTTGCCCTCGGCAGTGAGAACTCGTCCATATTTTCAAGCAGTCTTCTTGATCTTACGTAGACCGAAAAAACAACGAAGGACGAAAGAAAGGTAACGAGAGCAAGAATAAGATAGATGCTTTTATCTCTGTAAAAATAGAGAACAATGAGCGCAAAGAGCATAAAAGCGCAAAGCCAGTTAGAGACGACCTTTCTGAAATAAAAGGAAAGATCCCCTCTCGCTGCCTTGAATATGCCGTTTTCGCCGTCTCTTTTGAGCCTTTGTCTTGCCTCGGCGCGTGAAATTCCCTTCTCGCCCGAGGTCTTAAGCTCACTTTCGACGGCATCGAAGCTCATCGCATGCCAAGCCTTCATTGTTCTCCTGTTTTCAGTCGCAGATTATTACGGCGTTTCCGTCGTCATCAGCATCTACGACAACCTTAGTGATTTTAGCGTTGTAATCCTTTATAAGTCTTGATGCAAGTGCATCCTCGATCTCTCTCTGAATGGTACGGCGGAGGTTTCTTGCGCCGAATTTGGTCGAATATGCCTTGTCCGAAAGTGCTCTTGCCGCCTTTTCTGTCCAGGTTATGGTAATTCCCTTTTCTGAAAGCGCACTCGCAAGCTCGCCGAGCATTATCTTTGCAATCTCAACGAAATCGTCTTTCGAAAGACTTCTGAAGGTGATTATCTCATCAACTCTGTTTATAAATTCGGGGCGTAAGAATTCGCCGAGCGCCTTTTCTGTTCTTGAATCGCGCACGTCCTTTTCGTCAGATGCAAAGCCTGCACTTGACGAGCTTCTTTCAGAACCTGCGTTTGTAGTCATAACTATAACGGTGTTTTCAAAGTTAACGTGTCTTCCGCCCGCATCTGTTATCTGTCCGTCATCAAGTATCTGAAGAAGGATGTTCATAACGTCGGGATGCGCCTTTACGATCTCATCAAAGAGTATTACCGAATAGGGCTTGCTTCTTACCTGCTCGGTAAGCTGACCAGCATCGTCATATCCAACGGCTCCGGGAGGCGCACCTATAATTCTCGATACCGAGAATTTCTCCATATATTCGGACATATCAAGTCTTATAAGTGTTTCGGGGCTGTCAAAAAGATCGTTTGCAAGAGTCTTTACAAGCTCCGTCTTTCCGACACCCGTAGGTCCTGCAAATATGAAGGACACCGGCTTTTTCTTATAGGATACACCTGCTCTTGAGCGCTTGATGGCACGGACAACGGCATCTACCGCCTCATCCTGACCTATAATTCTCTTTGAGAGTCTTGAATAGAGTCCGTCAAGCTTTACGTATTCGTTTTCGTTTATACTGCTTGCGGGAACTCCCGTCCATATTTCTATAACGCTTGCAAGATCAGAGGGCATGAGTGCTATCTTATCGCGCTCTGCCGATGCCTCGTTAAACTCGTTTTCAGCGGCGATCTCGTCAGCCTTAAGCTCTGCAAGCTGTCTGTATTTTTCAGAAAGAGCCTCCTCGCCCTCGGCATCAAGTGCCTCAAGCTCCTCTTTCTTTTCTCTTATCTTTGTTAGTCTTTCGGCACTCTTTTCCGCTCTTGCTATAACCTCGTTTCCGAGTGAAAGATGAGCCGAAGCCTCGTCAAGAAGGTCGATCGCCTTATCGGGAAGGAATCTGTCGGTAATATATCTTTCGGAAAGAACTACCGCTCTTTCAACCGTGACGTCGGGGATCTTTATTCCGTGGAAGGACTCGTAATACCCCTTTATTCCCTTTAATATCGCTATCGTATCGTCAACAGAGGATTCCTCAACTATAATAGGCTGGAAGCGTCTTTCAAGCGCCGAATCCTTTTCGATATATTTTCTGTACTCGGCAAGCGTGGTTGCTCCTATAACCTGGATCTCTCCTCTTGAAAGAGCAGGCTTCAGTATATTCGCCGCATTCATGCTTCCCTCAGAGTCGCCTGCGCCGACTATGCTGTGAACCTCATCGATAACGAGGATTATATTTCCGAGAGCCTTCATCTCCTCGATAAGACCCTTCATTCTGTTTTCAAACTGACCTCTGAACTGTGTTCCCGCAACAAGCGAAGTAAGGTCGAGCATATGAACCTCTTTGTCGCGGAGCTTATAGGGGACGTCCCCCGATGCAATTCTCTGCGCAAGTGCCTCTGCAATTGCGGTCTTACCTACTCCGGGTTCACCTATAAGGCAGGGATTGTTCTTCTGACGGCGGCAAAGTATCTGCATAAGTCTTCCAAGCTCGCGGTCTCTGCCGATTATCTTATCAAGCTTTCCCTCTCTTGCCTTGGCGGTAACGTCACTGCAGTATGCAGAGAGGAATTTTTTCTCAGGCTCTTTTTTCTTACCCTTGCCGTCCTTACCCGTTTCCTTCTTTTCTTCCTTAGGCTCGTTTCTCTTCTGGGGAAGATTTCCGAAAATTCCCGACATCTGACCGAAAAGCTTTGAAATGTCAAGAGGGGGAGTTTTGCCGTCTGCAGAGAGTTCTTCATCACCGCTCATTGCAGACATTTCCATAAGTCCTTCCATTTCGCTGTCCATTCTTTCAAGATCCTCATCGGAAAGTCCGAGCTTTTCTATCATATCGCTCACGGGCTTTATTCCAAGCTCACGTGCGCATTTCATACAAAGTCCTTCATTGGTGGTCTTTTCGCCCTCAATCCTGGTTATGAAAATGACCGCCTTGTTCTTTTTGCATCTTGCACAAATTTCCACTGTGTTCCTTCCTTTCGCAGAATTTTATCTGCACGGCTGATTATACCGATTATTTTTATATTTTTGTTAAGTTATCCGACAAGCTCGAATATCCTTTTGAAAAAGTTGTAGTTATAGAAAAATCCTGTTATTACGCTCTCATCAAGCACTCCGCTCTTCTCGGGAACGTAGTAGTCAATGACAGCACCGCCGAACACGGTTATGACAAGGCTCAGCACCTGCACCCAAAAGAGTGCCGTCAGGATACCGAGCACAAATCCACCAAGCTTATCAAGCGTGCTGATTATCGGAACCACCCTTATAACCATCACCGCAAGGTAAACGAAAAGCCTGATAAGTATCAGTATAATGAGAAAGATAATCGTAAAGGCGAACACCTTTGCCACAAGATCTGCCGAAAACATACTTATCTTTCCCTCAAGCAGTGGATAAAACGTAGCCGCAAGCGAATCGGTAAGCGATACCGATGCCACAAGGGCCGCGAAAAATCCCACTACACCGAGAACAGATGCCGCAAATCCCTTTTTAGTATGATATATAACTATAAGTGCGGCGATTATAATTAACGCGACGTCTATAAGTGCTCCTGCACCGATATTCATTATTTCTCCCTTTCGTAATAATCAAGAAAATCACTTGCTCACCTTTTGGGCAAGAGTTCCCGTGTAGAGGTAAACGTCCTCGTTTGCTCCCCTTACAAGCGATCCGTAAGCTATCTTATCCTTGTTTACCGGAAGATCGTCGTATCCGACCTTTCCGCTCATGACCGATACTCTTGCGATCGAAGAATCTAGAAGCACGTATACCTCGTGTGTTGTCGACACCATATCCTTAAAGCATCCGTCAAGCTCCGTATAGCTTACCTGCTCACCCCTTCTGTCATATGCGACAAGGGCTGTCTTTCTCTTTACGGGATCTTTATCGTATGCAAATATTATATGATCCTCGTTTATTTCATAATAATCGGGAAAGCCGTGCGCATATGAGACGGAATCGTCATATTCTCCCTTGGCATTGTAGAATCTCATTGCGCTGTCACCGATCAGCACGAACGATCCGTTTGAAAAAAACTCTATATCGTATATGAGCATTCCGTCAATCGTTATAATCTCACTTGCTTCGCTCTTTCCCGCACCGAGAAGCATTACCTCTGACACAAATGATCCGCTTTCACTGACGTACGAGGATGCGATCGCGATCGTCTTTCCGTCTTTCGTAATATCTGCCGCGGTAACGTATTTATACTTATCTATTCTGTTTATTATCTTGAAATTCGAATTATAAACAAAAATACTGCTGTAATATTCCGAATCGTCACAAACTATAAGATGGGTTCCGTCATCTGCAAGTGCGGCAAGTCTTACCGCTCTTTCGGTCTTGAAGCTTCCAAGCATTGAGAATGCGCTGTAAACCGAATACTCTGAGCTTTTCCTGTCGTAAACAAGCATATATTTATCAGATACCACCATATCGGCGTCTCTGTATCCGTGATACTCGGAAAGCGTTGTGCTTGAGGTCATATCGTAAAGGCTTATCTTATCGCCCGAAAGAACCGCAAGTCCGCCCTTGTATCCGACGCATTTCGAAGTACTGTCCGAATCTATATATATACTGTCACCAAGCGAAAACATAGTCGATGGCGAAAACTCAAGATTTCTTAAAAGATACTTGAAGTGATCCACCGAAAGAGACGAGCTATACATAAAATACATACAGAAAAGAAATACCGTTAAAAATATGAGCGATACGTGTCTGACCATTCTGAAGCTGCCTGCGACCTCGTAATATCTTCTGTTTACGATCTCATCGCCGCCGCTTTGCTTTGATCTTCTGAATTTCATAGCTCTCTCCTTCCGTTTTTATTCATAGCAAACTCTGTATAAGTAAAGTCCGTCTGGCGGAAGTGTTCTTCCCGCCATACTTCTGTCCCTTGATTCGGTTATCTTGCCGATCGAATCGGCATCCTTTGCGCCCGTTCCGACCTCAAGCAGAGTTCCCGAAATTATTCTTACCATATTGTAAAGAAATCCGTCTGCCGCAACGATAACCGCGACTCTGCTTCCGTCTTTTTCGACTCTGCAGTATTTGATCTCTCTTACCGTGTCCTTTATATCGGAGCCCTTTGCCATATAGGCTTCAAAATCATGCCTTCCCACAAGATAGCCTGCCGCGATATTCATTTTATCGGTATCAAGCTCCTTGGGGTAATGGTATGCGCGCTTTACAAGAAAAGGATCCATAAAGGGCGCGTTATGAATGTAATATCTGTATTCCTTGTACTTGACGTCATATCTTACGTGGAAGGTATCGCTCACCTCTTTTGCAGAGAGCACTGCTATATCCTCGGGAAGATATCTCGGCGCAATATAAGGAATCGCCTCGGGCGGAGGGGCGTTTTCAATTTCACCCTCTGCCGTGCAGAAGAACTGCCTTGCGTGAACTCCGGCATCGGTTCTGCTGCAGCCCTTTATAAGAAGGGGCACTTTATATATTTCCTCAAGTGCTTTTTGAAGAGTTTTCTGCACCGTCGGAAGAGTTTTTTGCACCTGGAAGCCGTGATATGCACTTCCGAGGTATGATATTTCAAACAATATCTTCACAAAAGTTCACCTTAAACCTGTTTTTTATAAGCTTTCTTAAATTCCGAAGCCGCCTGCGTAAATATTGATAATAATGACTCCCGCCCCGAAAATAAGCGTTGCCGCAAGCATGATTATGTCGTAGTATCTCATTTTCAGTGTATTCATTCTCGTTCTTCCCTTGCCGCCCGAATAGCATCTGCACTCCATTGCGGTCGCAAGATCGTCAGCGTGTCTGATCGAGGATACGAAAAGCGGAATAAACACGGGGATAAGAACCTTCGCCTTTTTCACAAGCGAGCCCGTTTCAAAGTCTGCGCCTCTTGCCTTCTGAGCATTTATTATCTTATCGGTCTCCTCAATAAGTATGGGAATAAATCTGAGTGCTATTGTAAGCATCATTGCAAAATCGTGCACGGGCACCTTTATTTTTGAAAGGGGCATAAGAAGGCTTTCTATTCCGTCGGTCACCGATATCGGAGAGGTCGTATACGAAAGGAGCACGCTTGTTGCCATTATAAGCAGAATTATTCTTACCGATATGAAGAGCGCCATAAGAAGTCCGCCCGAATATATCTTTATAAAATACCATTCAAAGAGAAGAATTCCCTCTCTTCCAAAGAAAACGTTAATGAGTGACGTAAAGATTATTATAAACCAGAGCGGCTTTATCGATCTCCATATTATCCTTAACGGTATTCTTCCGAGTATAATAAAGACTACCGTAAAAAGGCTTATCGCAAGAAGCGACCAGAGCGTTTTTGCGATAAATATCACGGCGATAAAGAGAACGGTTATTACAATCTTCATTCTCGGGTCCATCTTATGAAGAAGCGATCTTCCGGGGAAAAACTGTCCGAGGGTGATATCCTTAATCATTCTTATCCCCCCTCTTAAGCTTTACTATCGCATCGCAAAGCTCACCCGTAGTGTAAAGCCCAAGCGGAATATCAAGTCCTCCCTCTCTGAGCTTTAATGCTATTCTCGTTACCGAGGGCAGGTCAAGACCTGCCTTTATGAGCATCTCGGGATCTGCGAAGATGTCCTTCTTTTCGCCTGTGAGAACTATTCTTCCCTCTCGCAGAACGACTATATCGTCGGCATATTTCGCCATATACTCCATACTGTGGCTTATTATCACAACAGAGGCGTTTGTTTTTTTCTTGTATTCAATAAGACCCTCAAATATTGAATTCTTACCCGCAGGGTCAAGACCCGATGCAGGCTCGTCAAGTATAAGCACCTTAGGTCTCATTGCAAGGACTCCGGCAATTGCCGCACGTCTTTTCTGTCCACCCGAAAGCTCAAAGGGCGATCTGTCAAGAAGCGACTCGTCAAGAAAGACAAAGCCCGCCGCCTCCATGACTCTCTTATCGATCTCTTCGCGCTCAAGTCCCATATTGGCAGGACCGAAGGATATATCCTTTCTGACCGTTTCGTCAAAAAGCTGATATTCGGGATACTGGAATACGAGTCCTATATCAAATCTTGCCTCGTAAAGAGTCTTTTTGTTTTTGTATATATCATTTCCGTCGAGAAGAACGCTTCCGCTTTTAGGCTTTATTATGCCGTTAAGCATCTGAACGAGCGTTGACTTTCCCGAGCCGGTATGACCTATTATTCCCGTAACCCTTCCCTCTTTTACGGTAAAGGTCGCATCGTCTATCGCCTTTTTTTCAAATGGCGTTCCCTCGCCGTAAACGTAGGTAAGTCCGGTAATTTCAAGTGTTGACATTCTATTTCACTCCAAGCGCCTTTAATATCTCTTCGGCGCACTCTTCCTCTGTTAAAAGGTCGCTTTTATCAAGTATTCCTTCATTCTTAAGCATTCCCGCGATCTCTGTGGGGATCGGCACCTCAAGACCGACGCTGTAAAGCGCTTCGGGCTTTGAGAATATCTCGCTCGGTGTTCCCTCAAGGAAAAGCTCGCCCTTATCAAGAACGATTATTCTGTCAGCCTCTGCCGCCTCATCCATATTGTGAGTTATAAAGAGCACGGTTATGTTTTCCGAGTGTATCTTTTTCACAAGCTCCATGACGTCCTTTCTTCCGATAGGATCAAGCATGGCGGTCGCCTCATCGAATATAATGCACTCAGGCATCATTGCAAGAACGCCTGCAATTGCAACTCGCTGCTTCTGACCGCCTGAGAGCTTATGCGGTGCATGTCTTGCATATTCTCTCATAGATACGGCGTCAAGAGCCGAATACACTCTTCTTCTTATTTCACTCTGCTCGATACCGAGATTCTCTGGTCCGAAGGCTACGTCCTCTTCAACTATGGTAGCAACTATCTGATCGTCGGGGTTCTGAAATATCATTCCAACCTTTTTTCTGACATCGATCACTTCATCGTCTGTCATATCGGGATGAATTTTCACTCCGCCTATAGTTATCTCTCCGCTTTTTGCCTCAAGCACCATCGATAAGAGCTTTGCAAGCGTTGATTTTCCCGATCCGTTATGACCGAGTACCGCAACGAATTCGCCCTTATTTACCGAAAAGGAAAGCGAGTTCAGCGCACCTCTTTCACTCTCTTCGCTTTCGGATGAGCTATATGAATAGCAGAGATCCTTAACCTCTATAAATGCCATAAGTTCCTTCCTTTACTGCAAGCTTGCAGTCCATCTTGATGCCGCACCGCAGGGGAGCGCACCGCCGCTTACCTCAATGGGAAGTCCGACCTCGTCACAGCTTACGATTCCTCCGACTCTGTCAGCCACCGTCATTTTGAGTATATATCCCATTGTAGAGGGCGAAAGACCTGTCGTGTATGAATTTATAAGAACAAAAAGAGGGTCATCTGAAAGAAGCTCTGAGCAGAGCTTTACAAACTCATAAATGTTGTCCTCAAGTCGCCATACCTCGCCCGAGGGTCCTCTTCCGTATGACGGAGGATCCATTATGATGGCATCGTATTTGTTTCCTCTTCTTATTTCTCTTTCAACGAATTTTCTGCAATCGTCCACGATCCAGCGTATGGGCGCATTTTCAAGTCCCGAAAGAGATGCATTCTTTCTTGCCTGAGCAACCATTCCCTTTGCCGCATCAACGTGACATACCGCCGCCCCTGCCTTTGCGCAGGCAAGAGTTGCGCCGCCCGTATATGCGAAAAGATTAAGCACCTTTATCTCTCTGTCTGCATTTTTGATAAGTCTGTGCATCCAGTCCCAGTTTACCGCCTGCTCCGGAAATACTCCCGTATGCTTAAAGTTCATCGGCCTTGTTACGAACTTTATTCCGAGGGGGGCATATTCAGTCACCCACTCTTCATCGGAGAGATTCTTCTTCTCCCAGGCGCCTCCGCCGTTTGACGAGCGGTTATATTTCGCATCAGCCCTTTGCCAAAGTCCGCTTTTCTTGCAATCCTTCCATATTACCTGGGGGTCGGGTCTTACAAGTATATGACCGCTCCACGATTCAAGCCGCATTCCGTCCGATGCATCTATGAGCTTATATTCTGTCCAGTTATTTGCTATATACATAATTCATCCTCTTCTTAGCTGTCCTGATCGTCAAATAAGGACAGCTGATTTTTAGCTCCGTTTTTGGCTCCCTTGAAGGGTATGCCAAGGTGGTCGTACGCAAGCTTTGTTGCACATCTTCCCCTCGGAGTTCTTGATAAAAATCCGATCTGCATAAGATAAGGCTCGTAAACGTCCTCTATGGTTATGGATTCTTCTCCGATAGTCGCCGCAAGCGTTTCAAGTCCTACGGGGCCTCCATTATAAAACTCGATTATGGTTCTGAGCATTCTTCTGTCCACGTTATCAAGACCGAGCTCGTCTATATCCTGCTTTTTAAGTGCGTATGCCGCTATCTTCTCGTCTATAATTCCGTCGCCCATTACCTCTGCGAAATCCCTTACTCTCTTTAAGAGTCTGTTCGCTATTCTCGGAGTTCCTCTTGAGCAGGAGGCAACCTTTCTTGCACCGTCATACGAAATATCGATTCCCATAATTCCCGCACTTCTCGAAACTATCTCGGTAAGATCCTCAACAGTATAAAGATCAAGCTTCAAGAGCACGCCGAATCTGTCACGAAGAGGGGTTGAGAGCTGTCCCGCTCTCGTTGTAGCACCGATAAGCGTAAACTTGGGCAGCTTCATTCGGAAGCTTCTTGCCGCAGGTCCTTTTCCGATAATGATATCTATCTCATAGTCCTCCATCGCAGGATAGAGAATCTCCTCAACAGTTCTTGCAAGTCTGTGTATCTCGTCGATGAAAAGTATATCGTTATCGCTCATATTGGTGAGAAGCGCAACGAGATCGCCCGGCTTTTCAATGGCAGGGCCGGAGGTTATTCTTATATTAACACCCATCTCATTTGCAATAATTCCCGCAAGAGTTGTTTTTCCGAGTCCGGGAGGTCCGTAAAGAAGCACGTGGTCAAGAACGTCCGATCTTCTCTTCGCCGCCTCTATATACACGGTAAGATTATCCTTTGCCTTTTGCTGACCTATATATTCCTTCAGATTTTTAGGTCTTAGGGAAAGCTCGGTCGCGGCATCCTCTTCTGTATATTCCGAATCGAGAAGTCTTTGTGTGACCTCGTAATCGGTATTGTCAAAATCGGTAAATTCGTTATATGCTGCCATTTTTTAATTCCTCACTTAGCATTGAAAAGCTTTTTAAGAGCCTCTCTTACAAGACCCTCGCAGTCAAGAGACGGATCTATTCCCGAAAGCGCACCCGATGCCTCCGCTCTTGAGTATCCAAGCACCATAAGTGCCGCAAGAGCGTCTGCATACGCTCCGCCCGAGGGCACCGACGGAATATCCTCGAGTCCCTTTTTGGAAACGGGTGCTCCAAGCTCCTTTGAGATCTTGTCCTTCAGCTCAAGCACAACTCTTGCCGCTGTCTTCGGACCTATTCCGTTCGCTCTTGAAATAAGCTTTGTATCACCCGATACAACTGCCGCCGCAAGCTTTTCGGGGGGAAGGCTGGAAAGGATCGAAAGTGCCGCCTTGGGTCCTATTCCCGATACACCGATGAGCATTTTGAAGGATCTGTATTCGTCCTCCGAATGGAAACCGTACAGCTCCATCGCGTCCTCTCTTACAGAAAGATGAGTATATATCTTGACCTCTTCGTCCATTTTTCCCGCGAGCTTTCCTATAGTCTGTGCCGAAACGAAAAGCTTGTAGGCAACGCCCATACAGTCTACCGCAACCGCTCCGTCCTCACATAAAACGAGGTTTCCTCTTAAGTAGTAGTAC
>JAFQWB010000116.1 GCA_017407725.1 Clostridia bacterium
CCACACCCCACACAATAACAAAAGGCGTCTTGCAAGAGCAAGACGCCTTAACTGTTAAATCCGCATAAAAGCTTATCCAAGCAGCAAGTCAAATAACAGCATCAGACAGAAACCGACGAGAAGCGAATAGGTCGCACCGCTCTCAGAGCCATGCGCATGCGTTTCGGGAATCATTTCGTCGCTTATGACGTATAGCATCGTACCGCCTGCAAAGGCGAGCACGAAGGGAAGAATCACAGAGGATATGCTTACGGCAAAATAGCCGATAAGAGTACCGATAACCTCAATAAGACCCGTGAACATAGCGATTACAAAGGTTCGTCTTGAAGACACGCCTGCCGCAAGCATAGGTCCGATGATAACCATACCCTCGGGGATGTTCTGAAGAGCGATACCGCCCGCAAGCGTAAGAGCCTCGGCGGTGTTTCCTGAGCCGAAACCGACTCCTGCGGCAATTCCTTCGGGAAGATTATGAATAGCGATTGCAAGAACAAACAAAATCACCTTGTCAAGTCGGTCGTTTTTGATGCCCTCGCGTCCTTCACCCGTTATTTTGTGAAGATGGGGAATAAGCTTGTCGGCAAAGTTAACTACCATAGCACCGACAAAAATTCCGATAATAGTGGTTATAATACCGTATTTTCCGCCGTATTCAAGCGAGGGTAGAACAAGACCGAAAATCGATGCAGCAAGCATAACTCCTGCCGCAAACGAAAGAATAATGTCTGTAAATCTGTGGGATATGTTCTTGAATATAAATCCGAGAAGCGATCCAATTACTGTAGCACCGCCGACTCCTGCGGCAGTGAGAAGTACAATTTCCATATAACTCCTTTAATTAAAGCTGTGACATAAAATTGAAGATAATATCGTCGTGACCCTTGAGTGCCTCGTGACCGAAATCGGGGTAGATTACAACCTCTTTTTCGCATACCATTTTGTTGTATGCCGCAAACTGGGTTGAAGGAGGACAAGTAACGTCCATAAGACCGGTTCCCATAAGAACCTTCGCGCGGATTCTCGGAGCAAGGTACTGAATATCAATATATCCGAGCTTAGTGAAAAATTCATCAATATGCTCGTGACGGGGATCAAACGATCTCAAATAATAACGTATTCCTTCGTATGCGCCTTTGTCAAGGTCCATTTCCCAAACTCTCTTGTAATCGGACATGTAGGGGAAAGTGGGAGCACAAAGCTTGATTTCGGGAACAAGAGCGGCACAAGCAACCGAAAGACCGCCGCCCTGAGAACCGCCGGTAACGCCGACTCTCGTCTTATCAACGTAGTCAAGAGACATAACGACGCGCGCAAGCATAGCTGTGTCAAGGAAAAGATCACGGCAGAGAAGCTCTTCGGGCTTACCGTCGAATCCTCGCATAAAGGGAGTTGTAAAGGTCGTTCCCGCGCCTCCGCCAACGTCCTCTGAATATCCACCCTGACCGCGTGTGTCCATGTATGCTACCGCATAGCCCTGAGATGCATAGGAAAGAAGGGTAGTAAATGTTCCTGACGAGCCCGAAAGTCCGTGGAAAACTAAAACTGCGGGAATCTTTCCGCTGATGTTCTTGGGCTTTGCAAATTTCGCATAGATTCTTGCTCCCTTTGTTGAAGTGAAGGTAAGCTCATACATATCTGCGATCTTTGACGAATATTCATAGGGCTTAAAAACAGGATTGGGGTCAATCGAGTCAAGCTCTTTGAGTGATTTGTCCCAAAATTCGTCAAAATCCGAGGGCTTGGGGTTTCTTCCGTTGTATTCTCTGAGTCTTTCAAGTGACATATCTATAAGCGGCATAGTAGTATCCTCTTTTCATTATATTCGGTATATTGCCTTTCGGTTATTCTATCACACTTGCTTTTGAATGTCAATAATTCCTCATAAAATGTTGAGCTTTTTTGAAAGATATAATCCTATCTGCATAATTATTTACGGCAAAATGCACAAAAATCCCTAAAAACGCTTGACAAAAAAGCACAGAGTGATAAAATAAAGGTGAGAAGATATGCAGAAAGGCTGTGAGCCCGATGGAAATTATAGAAGAAGTGGAAACAGTGTCTGCAGATAAAAGATCTGCCAAAGGGAAAACATCAAATATTAATGACAACAAGGAGAAAAATTATGAAACTGAACAAATTTATGAGAGGACTCGCGCTTGTTCTGTC
>JAFQWB010000117.1 GCA_017407725.1 Clostridia bacterium
CTATAATGGATATGCTTGCCTCAAGATCGCTTGTAGGTACTGTTCTTAACGTTCCGCCCACTATGGTCCCCGAGAGCGACACCGCAAATCTTTCGGTCCTCTCCTACGACCCTATCATATATTCGAAGGGCAGAAGTCCTCTTGAAGCCGCCGCAATGGGCATAATTATGGAGGACTGCGAAACCGCATTCAGATGTAATCTCGTTACACTTGAAGAGGGCGAGCTTGAATATTCGGAAAGAAGAATAATAGATCACGGCGCAGACAACATTTCTTCAGAGGAGGCGGCGGTTCTTGTAGCCGCACTTGAAGAGGCGCTTTCGGATGATAACAGACATTTCCACCCCGGAATGTCATACCGCGAGAGCATGATAGTAAAAAATGCTCCCGACAGGGTCATATTCTCACGCCCTCACGATATTCCCGGAAAGGTCATCGGCCCTTATCTTCCCGCAGGCGAAGACGGTCACTACTATACGGAAATAATGAAAAAGAGTTATGAGGTGCTTAATTCCCACCCCATAAATGAGGAAAGAAGAAAAAAAGGACTTCACGTTGCAAACTCGGTATGGTTCTGGAGTCCCGGAAAGAAGGCGGCACTTCCCTCCTTCAAGGAAAAGTGGGGACTTTCGGCTACCATGATCTCGGCAGTTGACCTTCTCAAGGGCATCGGCTTTCTTGCAGGAATGAAAACACCCTCGGTTGAAGGCGCGACCGGCACTGTTGACACCAACTATTCGGGCAAGGCAAAGGCCGCTATCGACGCGTTTGAATCGGGCGACGATTTTGTTTACATTCACCTTGAAGGACCCGATGAGTGCGGACACTGCGGCGACACCGAGGGCAAGGTAAGAGCGATCGAAAGCATTGACTCTCTCGTTCTTGCTCCTCTTTACGATTATCTTTCGGTATCGGGCGACGATTTCAAGATAATGGTCCTTCCCGACCATCCCACACCTCTTGAAATAAGAACACACTCACCCGAGCCTGTTCCCTTCTTTATATACTCAAGCAAGGAGACACTTCACTCATCAGAGCGCTTCACCGAAAAGAGCGCATCGGAGTCTCCCGTATATATTCCCGAGGGCAAGGAGCTTCTTGACCTTATGATAGAGCGCGAGAAAGATCCTACGCCCCTTTCGGACGGCGATAATAAAATCAAAGAGGAAACACCCAAGGACACAAGCTCCGAAACGGCAAGCCCTTCGGACGATAAAAGAAAAAAGTCCTCAACCTTCGTTGATTTTATTGAAGTCATCTCAATATCGCTTGTAGCGGTGCTTCTTCTCATGACTCTCATTGTAAGACACTCGCCCGTTATAGGCGCATCAATGGAGCCTACTCTTCATCAGGGCGACGTGCTTCTTGTTTCAGACCTTTTCTATACGCCCAAGGTCGGCGATATAGTTATAATTCAGGTCGACAAGCCCACAAAGGGAGCATCTCTTGACAGACCTCTTGTCAAAAGAATAATAGCCGTCGGCGGAGACAGAGTTTCAATAAACTTCAAAACCTGGGAAATTGACGTCAACGGTCTTCCCATCGATCAGTCGTATCTCGACCCTGCCAAGATCAAAGCTTCGGCAATGAAGAACTATGCAATGGAGACCGACGATAGCGGGATATGCGAATTCACGGTATCAGAGGGATGCGTATTCGTGCTTGGCGACAACCGCAACGATTCACTTGACAGCAGAACTCTCGGCGAAATAGACGAGCGCTGTATAGTAGGAAGAGCGATATTCAGACTCTTTCCCTTAAATAACATGGGAAAGCCCTAAATCAGAATTAAGGACCTTAATATTATGGCGGATTTTAACAAAACTCACAGATACAGCGAAATACACTGGTTTCCCGGTCATATGGCGAAGACAAGACGTATCATCAAGGAATGTCTTCCCTCTGTTGATGCGGTGATCGAAATACTTGATGCAAGAATTCCGCTCTCGTCAAGAAATCCCGAGATAAACGAAATATGCTCGGGCAAGCCGAGACTTGTTATTCTTTCAAAGTCATCACTTGCCAATCCCTCTATGACAGCCGCATGGAAGAAGTATTTTGAAAACAAGGGCGGTTGCATTGCCGCAGACTTTATAAACGGCAACGGTCTTTCCGAAATAGAGCCTGCGATAAGAGCTCTTCTTTCGGAAAAGAGCGCAAGAAACGAGGCAAGAGGTATGGGCGGCAAGGAGCTTAAGGCTATGGTCGTCGGAATTCCCAACGTAGGAAAATCTTCATTTATAAACAAATTCAGCGGAAGCAAGAAGGCAAAGGTTGAGGATAAACCCGGTGTTACAAGAGAAAAGCAGTGGGTAAAAACGCCCTACGGCATCGATCTTCTCGATATGCCCGGTGTGCTCTGGCCCAAGCTTTCCGAAAGACGCGCCGCAGAAAACCTTGCTATCACGGGAGCTGTCAAGGACAGCGTGCTCAACACCGAGGAGCTTGCGGTAGTTCTTTGCAAAAGACTTCTCAAGGCTTCTCCCGAGCTCTTTTTTGAAAGATACAAGATAAAGCCCGAGGAAATAGAGGATCTTGAGGATTATGAGATATTCGAGCTTGTCGGAAGAAAGCGCGGATTCCTTATTTCGGGCGGAGAGATAAATTACGAGCGAACAGCTCTCACGCTTCTTGACGAATACCGCTCGGGCAAGATAGGAAGAATAACCCTTGAGCTTCCCCCGAGAGAAGTACGCGGAGAATAATATGAAAAAGGTACTCATAAGCGGCGGAAGCCGCGGAATAGGTCGTGCGATAGTTGAAAAATTTGCATCCATGCCCGACGAATACTCTGTTTGCTTTATATACTCAAAAAGCGAAAACGAGGCTCTCGCTCTTCAGAGCGCCTGTGGTGCATTACCGATAAAAGCCGATCTTTCAAGCACCGACGGCGCCCAGCTTGCAGCAAAAAAAGCAACCGAAATACTTGGCGGTGTTGATATTTTAATAAACTGTGCGGGTATTTCATCGATAAAGCCGATACACGATATTTCAAACGAGGAGCTTATGAAAACTATGAGCGTGAATTTTACGTCGGCATTCATTCTCTCGCGCGAGCTTTCCCGTCATATGATAAACAACAAATACGGAAGAATTATAAACATCGGCTCAATGTGGGGAGCGCGAGGCGCTTCTTGCGAGGTGCATTACAGCTCCTCAAAGGCGGCTCTTCGCGGACTTACGACCTCACTTGCAAAGGAGCTTGGCCCTTCCGGAATAACGGTCAACTGCATAGAGCCGGGATTTATAATGACCGAAATGAACTCTCACTGCACTAAGGACGTGCTTGAAGAAATAACAGATGCGACTCCCCTCTCAAGACTCGGAAGACCCGAGGATATTGCAGACGCAGTATTCTTTATTGCATCAGACAGTGCATCCTTCATAACCGCTCAGTGCATAGGTGTTGACGGAGGAATAATACTTTAACAAAGCAGGAAACATCTGAAATGATAAGATTTGAATGTGATTACAACGAAGGCGCGCATCCCTTTGTGCTTGATGCGCTTACAAGCACCAATTACACACAGACGATAGGCTACGGAGAGGACGAATACTGCGAGGATGCAAGAGCTCTTATAAAGGAGATCTGCGCCTCCCCTTCTGCCGCAGTTCACTTTTTCGTTGGCGGAACTCAGACTAACGCGACAGTCATTTCCTCACTCTTAAAGCCCTATGAGGGTATTGTAGCCGCAGTTCGGGACATATTGCCGTTCACGAAACGGGAGCTGTTGAGGCTTACGGTCACAAGGTCATCACCCTTCCCGCATCTGACGGAAAGATAGATGCAGAGAGCGTAAAGGCTCTTTTCGATTCTCACCACCAAAGCCCCGCTCACGAGCACATGGTAAAGCCGGGTGCGGTGTATATATCTCATCCCACCGAAACGGGAACCCTTTATTCAAAGGATGAGCTTTCAAGGCTTTATTCGGTCTGCAAAAAGCTTGGACTTTATCTCTATATTGACGGAGCGAGATTCGGATATGCTCTCGGCTCTGATGCAAACGATGTCCGCTTTGAGGACATGAAGGAGCTTTGCGACCTTTTCTATATAGGCGGAACAAAATGCGGTCTTCTTTTCGGCGAGGCTCTCGTTATCTTTAACGACGATCTCAAAAAGGAGTTCAGATATTACATAAAGCAGCACGGAGCTATGCTTGCCAAGGGCAGACTTTTGGGAATTCAGTTCTCTGCAGTTCTTAATGACGGCCTTTATGAGAGAATATGCAGAAAGGCTGTATCTCTCGCAATGAAAATAAAATCCGCTCTTCTTTCGCTCGGTGTTGAATTTACGAATAATTCGTACACGAATCAGCTCTTCCCCATATTTGACAACGATACTCTTGCAAGACTTTCGCTCAAATACTCCTTCGACCTCGGAGATACGGTAGACAAGGATCACACAAGCGTTCGTATCTGCACCTCGTGGGCGACAAGCGAGGAGGCTGTAAACGCCCTTATAGAGGACGTATCCAACTACTTAAAGGAAAAGGAAATATAAAAATGCCGAGCTTTGAATTCGAAGAAAAATACCTCTCGGAGGGATACGGTGTGATCTGCGGAACAGACGAAGCAGGCAGAGGCCCTCTTGCGGGACCTGTTTGCGCCGCCGCGGTTATTCTTCCGCTCGGATATATGCTGGAGGATCTCAACGACTCAAAAAAGCTTACCGAAAAGAAGCGTGATCTTCTTTTCGACCTTATAAAAGAAAATGCAGTTTCCTACGGCATTGCCTTTGCAAGCGTTGAAGAGATAGACTCGCTCAACATACTCAACGCATCACAGCTTGCAATGCGAAGAGCGGTTGCGATGCTCTCTCCCGCCCCCGACCTCGTGCTTGTTGACGGAAACGTTGCACGCGGCTTTGAAATGAAGGCAGTTCCGATCGTAAAGGGCGACTCTTTATCAGCTTCGATCGCCGCTGCATCCATACTTGCAAAGACCGCGAGAGACAGACTTATGAAGGAGCTTGACGAAAAATACCCCGAGTATCAGCTATCAAAGCACAAGGGCTACCCTACTCCCCTTCACATGCAGCTTGTACGTGAGCTTGGCCCTTCTCCCATTCACAGAAAAACCTTTCTTAAATTTCTTGACAAATGAACAAAGACAGGACAAGTGCAAGAGCCATCGGCGACATGGGAGAGGACGCCGTTTGCTCGTATCTTAAGCGCAGATTTTACAAAATACTTTCAAGAAACTACACGGTTAAGGGCGGAGAGATAGACATTATCTCAAAAAGGGGTTCTACCGTTATCTTTACCGAGGTAAAGACGAGAAATGCCAAGAACACCTCCCTGTTCGGAAGACCTGCGGATGCGGTCGATGCCGACAAGGTATATCACATAAGACTTGCGGCAAAAAGATACATAAAGGAAAACTCTCTTTTTTCATACAAGATACGGTTTGATATCGCCGAAGTTCTTACCGACGGCGAAAAAATCAAAATAAACTATATAAAGGATGCATTTATATGAAATATTTCGATCTTCACTGTGACACCTTTCTTAATCTGTACGAGGACAAAAAGGGCTTTGACGATCCTCAGATCATGGCTCCTCCCTCTCTTCAGAGCTTTGATAAATATACTCAGGTGGCGGCATTCTGGAGCGCACATTCAAAAAGCGCAGACGAGTGCTACGATACCTTTTTAAGAGCGAGTGAATATATAAAGGAAAGAAGACATCTTCTTCCCGACAATTTTTCATATATTCCCGCAGTTGAGGGCGGAAAGCTTCTCGGCGAGGATATTACAAGAGTAAAAAGAATAGCAGACGAGGGCGTACGCGTATTTACTCTTGTATGGGCAGGTCTTTGTCCTGTAGGCGGAGCTCACGGCACCGACAAGGGTCTTACCAGATTCGGCAGAGAGGTCATGTATGCTCTTTTTGAAAACGGAATGATCCCCGACATTTCTCATGCATCCGACAAGATGTTCTATGAGGTTGCAAAGATATGCAGTGAAGAGAAAATGCCCTTCATCGCATCCCATTCAAACGCAAGAAAAATTACCCCCGTATCGAGAAATCTTACCGACGATATGATCTCGTATCTCATCTCGTCAAACTCTCTCATAGGAATAAATCTCTGTCCTCCCTTCCTTTCGGATAAGGGCCCTGCAACGGTGGACGATATTGCACAGCACATAAAATATTTTGTAGATTCGGGAGCGTCCGACATACTTGCATTCGGATGCGACTTTGACGGAATTGACACGACTCCCATCGGAATCGAAGGAATAAAGGACATTGAAAAGCTTTACCTGCTCCTTCTTGAAAAGGGCTTTGACAAAAATCTTCTCGATTCGGTATTCTACTCAAATGCGGAAAGATTTTTTGACCGCCTTAACATAAAGGGCTTCACAAACAAGGATATATAACCAAGATACCAAATGCGGCGATGCCGCTGTCAGGAGATAAAATTATGATCTATCAAAGCACAAGAGGACACGAAAAAAAGGTTTCGGCGCTTACCGCCATCCGCGAGGGTATTGCGCCCGACGGCGGTCTTTACATTCCGCTTGAAATACCGAGCGTATCAAAGGAATCCTTTGAAAAAATGAAGGATATGAGCTACCCCGAGAGAGCCGCCTTCGTCCTTTCACTTTTTATTGACGAGCTTTCATACGACACTCTTCTTTCCGAGTGCGAAAAGGCTTACTCTTCCTTTACGGGCGGAATTGCTCCCGTAAAATACCTTGACGGTACACGCTCCGTTCTTGAGCTCTGGCACGGCCCTACGTGCGCCTTCAAGGATATGGCTCTTCAGATAATGCCGAGACTTTTGTCAAAGGCTCTTGAAGCATCGGACGAAAAGAGAGATGCTCTTATTCTTACAGCAACCTCGGGAGATACGGGAAAAGCCGCTCTTGAGGGCTACAAGGATGCAAACAGAATCAAAATAATGGTATTCTACCCCGAAAACGGAGTAAGCGATATTCAGAAGCTTCAGATGCGCACCCAGGAGGGCGACAACCTTTCGGTTTGCGCTATCAGAGGAAACTTTGACGATGCCCAGAGCGGAGTTAAGAAAATATTCGCCGACAAAGAAATTGCCGAGAAGCTTTCTGACAAGGGATACTTCCTTACAAGTGCAAATTCGATCAACTGGGGTCGTCTTGCACCTCAGATCGCGTACTATTTTTCTCTCTGCTGTGATATATTAAAGGAGAGAAAGACGGATGCGCCGATAGATATCTGCGTTCCGACAGGCAACTTCGGAAACATTCTTGCCGCATACTATGCAAAGAGAATGGGGGCGCCGATCGGAAAGCTCATTTGCGCTTCCAACTCAAACGACGTTCTCACGGTGTTTATAAACACGGGAGTTTACGACAGAAACAGAGAGTTCTTCACCACCCTCTCGCCCTCTATGGACATTCTTCTTTCATCCAATCTTGAAAGACTTCTTGCAATCCTTTCTTCAAGAGAAGAGTGCGCATCATATATGAAGTCTCTTGCAGAGCACGGAAAATATGAGGTATCGGATGCTCTCAAGGCTTCTATCAAGGAAAGCTTTGTTGGAATATGCTGTGACGAGGAAAACTGCAAAAAGACGGTAAAGGGCGTTTTTGACAGATATTCGTATCTTATCGACACTCACACGGCGGTTGCCGCGTTCTGCGCAGACGAGTATATAGGCTCACTTCCCGATTACGACAGACAGATGGCTATCGTTTCGACCGCATCAGCCTTTAAGTTTGCGCCTGCAGTTTGCTCTTCGCTCAAAATAGAGGCAAACGAAAACGAATCCTCTGAAAAGCTCTCTGAGTTTACAAAAGCCGAGATCCCCTACCCCATAGCTTCGCTCAAAAACAAAACTCCGAGATTCTCACAGGTCATTGACAAAGAGGATATGGCTGATGCCGTACTCCTTTTTGCCGACAAGCAGTAAGTATGGCAGTATACGTTCTGTCAGACCTGCACCTCTCGTTCGGCTCTCAAAAGCCGATGAACAAGTTCGGTGCACGATGGACGAACCATGCAGAGAAAATAAAGCTTGCATGGAATCACACCGTATCCGATTCCGACACTGTCGTAATATGCGGGGACATATCCTGGGCAATGAGACTTGAAGAAGCAAGAGATGATCTTCTGTTTCTTAACTTGCTCAAGGGAAAAAAGATACTTCTGAGAGGTAATCACGATTACTGGTGGAGCTCGCTTGCGGCAATGAAAAGATTTCTTGACGACAGCTTGATAACCGATATTGAGTTTCTTCAGAACGATGCGCTTGTGTGTGAGGACCTCATACTCTGCGGAACGAGAGGATGGTTCTGCGACTCGGGATCTGCACCCGAGGAGACCGATTTCAAAAAGATGGAAAAAAGAGAGGCGGCAAGATTCGAGCTTTCTCTCGGAAAAGCGCTTGAGCTATCACGTATCCACCCCGAAAAGGAAATAGTCGCGCTCACCCACTTCCCTCCGGTATTCGAAAGCTACGTTTTTAAGGAGCTTATCGATCTTATGAAAAAAGGAAATATAAAGCGCTGCTTCTACGGTCACATACATTCGGGATACGGAACGAGCATAAAAAGTATCTATGATAATATAGAATTCACCCTCACGTCATGCGACCGTATAAACTTCACGCCCTTGAAAATCCACCAAACGGACAAATAAAGTAATTAAAAGAACAAAAAATCAATAAAAAAACATAAAGAACTATTGACAAAAAGCTTAAAGTACTATAAAATAGTATAGTATGCGAATTTATAGCACGGAGGAAAATTAAAAATGAGTCTTAACAAAATTACTCATCCCGAAACTAACGTTGCTGTTATCGAGTTCTCTGTTGCAAAGGACGTTTTCGATAACGCAGTTACAGCTGTTTACGAAAGAAAAAAGAAGGATATAGCTCTTCCCGGATTCAGAAAGGGCAAGGCTCCCCGTCACTTAATCGAAAAGATGTACGGAAGCGGATTCTTCTACGAGGATGCAATCAACGCAGTTCTTCCCTCAGCATATGAGGAAGCAATCAAGGAAACAGATCTTGTTCCCGTTTCAAACCCCGAGTTTGATATCGTTTCTCTTGATGACAACGGTCTTGTTCTCTCTGCAAAGCTTTACACAAAGCCCGAGATCGAGATCAAGGGATACAAGGAGCTTACCTACCCCGCATTTGACACAACAGTTACAGACGAGGAGATCGACGCTGAGATCGAAAAGCTCCGCCGCCGTAACGAGCGCTTCATCGACGTTACAGACAGAGCTGCAGAAATGGGCGATACAGCAGTATTCGATTTCGCAGGCTACAAGGATGGCGTTGCATTTGAGGGCGGTACAGCTGAAAACCACGAGCTCAAGCTCGGCTCCGGTCAGTTCATTCCCGGATTCGAGGAGAAGATGGTTGGACACAATGCAGGAGAAGAGTTCGATATTGACGTAACCTTCCCCGAGGATTACCACGCAGAAGAGCTTAAGGGCGCTGCAGTTGTATTCCACATCAAGCTCCACTCTCTCAAGAAGACAGAGCTTCCCGAGCTTGACGACGATTTCGTAGTTGACGTTTCGGAATTCAACACAGTTGATGAATTAAAAGCCGATACAAAGGCAAAACTTGAAAAGAACAAGGCTGACGAGGCTGAAAGAACAAAGGAAGACGCTGTAAGCGAAAAGCTTATCGAGCTTGTTGAAGGCGACATTCCCGAGTGCATGTACGATAACGAGACAGATGAGATCATCAGCCGTTATGAGAACAGACTCAGAAGCCAGAATATTGACTTCAAGCTCTGGCTCCAGTATACAGGTCAGACCATGGAAGGCATGCGTGAGCAGGCAAGAGAAGGCGCAGTTAAGAACGTTAAGCTTCGTCTTGCACTTGAAAAGATCGCAAAGCTTGAGAACATTACTCCCACAGCTGAGGAGATCGACGCTGAGTATAACCGCCTTGCAGAAATGTACAAGATCTCTGCTGAGCAGGTTCGTTCGATCCTTCCCGAAGAGGGCGCTTCTGCAGACCTTGCAGTTCAGAAGGCTATGGATCTCGTAAAGGAAAACGCTAAAGTCGAGGACTGATTTTCCCTGCCCTGTGCAATGCCGAGCAATTTATTGATTTAAGGAGGATAGCACATGGATAACTTTGATATTAAAAACACCATAATTCCAAGTGTCATTGAAACTACAAGCAGAGGCGAGCGTTCGTATGATATTTATTCCCGTCTTCTTAACGACAGAATTATATTCTTATCGGACGTTATCGATTCAAATACCGCATCGCTCGTTATAGCTGAGCTTCTTTTCCTTGAGGCCCAGGACCGCGACAAGGATATTTACCTCTACATCAACAGCCCCGGCGGATCTGTTTCTGCGGGTCTTGCAATCTATGACACAATGAATTTTATAAACTGCGACGTTTCTACCATCTGTATGGGTATGGCGGCAAGTATGGGAGCTTTCCTTCTTGCGTGCGGAACCAAGGGCAAGCGCTTCGCTCTTCCCAACAGTGAGATCATGATCCACCAGCCCCTTATTCAGGAGGCAGGCGGTAAGGCTACCGATATGAGAATAATCGCAGACCACATCGTCAAGATGAGAAAGAAGCTCGACGGAATCCTCTCTGAGGTATCCGGAAAGTCTCTTGCTGAGATCGAGGCAGCTACAGAGAGCGACAACTATATGTCCGCATCCGAGGCAAAGGCATTCGGTCTTGTTGACGACGTTATAACACACAGATAACCGTAAAACCGCGCCGCTTGATGCGACGCGGTTTTGACTCTCAAAAGAAGAGGTAACAAAATGGCAAACGATCAGAACAGAAATAATGAAATAATGCGTTGCTCGTTCTGTCAGAGAACCGAGCACCAGGTGAATTTTTTAATTCCCGCAAACGGAGTCGCTATATGCGATCGCTGTGTCGAGACCTGCTCGGAGATAATCGACGATCAGCTCTCTGAAAAGACCGATCTCGACTCACTTTCCTTTGAAACACTTCCGAAGCCAAGAGATATCAAGGCTTCGCTTGACGAGTACGTTATCGGACAGGATGATGCGAAAATCGCCCTCTCGGTCGCGGTTTACAATCACTACAAGAGAATTCTCTCAAAGAGCGGAAGCAAGAAGAAAAAGAAGAAAAACGAGCCTGAGGCGGTTGAGATCCAGAAGAGCAACGTGCTTCTTCTCGGCCCCACCGGTGTCGGCAAGACCTTCCTTGCGCAGACGCTTGCCAAGACCTTGAAGGTTCCTTTTGCCATTGCGGATGCGACC
>JAFQWB010000118.1 GCA_017407725.1 Clostridia bacterium
AGCCTTCTCCTGGGGAGAAGGTGGCATCCGATTAGGATGACGGATGAGGAGATACACGTTGGTTAGTGCACGATTTTATTCGGAGTGAATATATAGTAATACGGGCGATTCATGAATCGCCCCTACTAGGTACGGTGGGATGGGGTGGCACAAAAATCGAATTATGTCCTTCTCACGCTTTTATGTAGAAAAGAAAGTATTGACCTTTTGCAACAAAAATGGTATAATTCATAATAAGTAAATCTAAAGACGGTCAAAAAACAGGAAGGAATATTCGGACAATGAATGAATATAACCCCAAAATCATAGATAACGTTCCCACACCGGAGGAAAAAGAGAAGGCCGAGAGAAGATATTTATCTTTTCTTGAAAATTCACTTGAACACTTCCCTATCAGCTTCAAGATAGGAAGCGTACAGTACAAGGGCTTTTCCAAGGATTTCACGCTTATTGACAGCACGACCGAGACCTTGCCCTGCAAAACGGTATCAAAAAACTCATTAATGCACAAGGACGGACTTCTTTTCAGAGTTGAAAGCACTCTCTACAAGGACTACGCCGCATACGACTGGACTGTATACGTAAAGAACACCTCCGAGTCAAATTCGAGAGTCATATCAAAGCTTTATGCAATCGACACCGTATTCGAAGGAAACGATCCCATATTATATGCAAGCTACGGCGACTCAAAGCAGTATCTTCCCATAGTAAACAACCTTGAAAAGAACGTAAAGATCGCACCCGAGGGTGGAAGAGGCACTCAGGGAAGCTCATCATATTTCGAGCTTCAGTACGGTGACGAGGGTGTTCTTTACGCCATCGGATGGCCCGGTCAGTGGACATCATCGCTTGAAAAAAGCAAGGACGGCGGCTCATTAAGACTCACCGCAGGACAGGAAAACTTAAACACGTATCTTGAGCCGGGCGAGGAGATCAGAACTCCGCTCATCGCCCTTGTCCACTATGATACAAGAGACAGAGAAAGATCGATCAACCTCTGGAGAAGATGGATGATCGACTGCAATATGCACAGAGTAAAAAGCGAGGATTCGGACTCTTCAGTCCTTCCCGCGCCCGGAATTTACGCCGCAACCTCTATTCAGTGGCATGAAATGACGAGAGCTACCGACGAAAACCAGAAGGAAGCTATATCTTACTACCTTGGAAACGGCATTGATCTTTCCTATTGGTGGATGGATGCAGGCTGGTACTATAAGGCGGATAACGGAAAGCTTACCACTCTTGACGACTGGGGATGGTTCGACACGGGCACGTGGATTGTTGACGAAGAAAGATTCCCCTCAAAAATGAACGATATATCTGCCTACGCCGCAGAAAAAGGCATAAAAACCCTTCTCTGGTTTGAGCCCGAAAGAATTGCAAACGCATCTGCGCTTGTTACTGATCTCACAACCGTTCATCCCTCGTGGGTACTCAGCGGATATCTTCTTGATCTCGGAAACAAAGAGGCTCTCGACTGGACCTTTGAAAGAATCAGAAGAGTTATGCACGAGGGCGGCATTTCTACCTACCGTGAGGACTTCAACTGCGATCCCCTTGAAGCGTGGCTTGCGGCAGACAAGGCGAAAAGCTCATCGGGAAAACGACTCGGAATTACAGAAAATCATCACATCACGGGTCATCTTGAGCTTTGGGACAGAATTCTCTCTGAGTTTCCGCACGCATTCATTGATTCGTGCGCTTCGGGAGGCAAGAGAAACGATCTTGAAACTATGCGCCGCGCTGTTCCCCTTCACAAAACAGATTTCGTTTATCACGACAGAGCGGCACAGCAAGCTATTGCAACCGAAATGTCACGATGGATCCCTTATATCGGAACAAAGGCAAACGGCGAGGTCAACGCCGACAACCTTACCACAAACGCCAACAAGTATTCGCTCAGAACAGCTCTCGTTTCGGGAATGGTGCTCGGATACGATTCGGCAAAGGACGTTCCGCTTGACTGGGATATCGTAAGAGGGGTCACAAAAGAGCATTCTGCAATTTCGCATCTTAACTACGGCGACTACTATATTTTAGAAGAGTGGTCACGCGACGAGTCGGATTTTGCCGCTTGGGAATACGTCAGCAGAGAAAAGGACGAGGGCTACGTTATCGCCTTCAGAAGAGCAACCGCAGACGCGAAGAGACACTATAAGCTTAAAGGTCTTTCAAAAGCCGAAAGCTACAAGATATGGTTTGAGGATGCAAACTCACCCATGATAAAAAGCGGAAAAGAGCTTATGGAAGAGGGAGTATGCTTTGCTCTTCCCTGCATAGAGTCATCCGATATTCTGCACTTTGCCTTACTTGAAAAAGCGCCTGAGAACAGAATTCTTACGCCGTTTATAACCAAGACAAGCGTGAACGGTCAGCATCGCGGAGCTATCTTCACCGACGGCTCTGCAGCCTATAACAGATTTGATATAAGATTCAATTTCGCACCGAGAGTCACCACCCTTGAAAAGGGCGAGGGCAAGCTTGAAAAGGACGTTACCGAGGACTACGCCGAGCTTATAAAGATCGACGGCAGAACGGTAAGACAGATGCTGAAGGCAGAAAAGCGCTCTGTGCTCATAAGCTACGATCCGATAAATCTCATTCTGAACATAAACGTCAAAAAGGCATTGCTTTCCCCTAAAGAAAGCCACGCGGTAGAGCTTTCGCGTCTTATCTGCGACGAGAACTCTGCAGATTCGCTCTGCGCATATCTCTTCACCTACTCGCCCGAGGACAGAGCCTTTACCGGAGAAGAGATCCATACTGAGCCTGCCATTGACGAGCTTAAGATCTCTGACGAAGGAAATACTTACGATTGCTCGCACGAAAAGAGCGAAATCACCGAAAAAGTTGTTTCTTCTGCTGACGACGAGCTTGAAAACGAGCTTGGACTTCTTCTTTCCGAGGCCGAGGACGAGGTCGATACCGACGACACCGAAAGCCTTGACAACAGCAAAAAGAAAAGAAGGATCAAGACGGTTATCAGCGGCGCTGCCGCACTTGCCGCAGTATCTACCGCCGCAGCCATAGTCCTTAAGAACAAGAAGAAAAAAAGTAAAAAGAAATAAAAAAATTTGCCCTGCTTCTCATAAAGAAGTAGGGCAAGTTTTTAGCATTTGATTCTTTTTATAGATACCATTGCCGATTTTTTTTCATCGTATTCGGCGACTATTCCGAGAAGGGAGGCTTCTCCTTTAGCCTCGGTGAAGCGCTGGGGCATGCCGCTTCTGAATTTTTTAATTACAGGCTCAAAATCAACTCCGAGAGCGCTTTCGAGCACTCCGCACATACCGAGATCGGTAATATATGCGCTTCCGCCGGGAAGAATCCGCTCATCCGCAGTCTGGATATGCGTATGCGTTCCGACTATAAGATCAATTCTTGAATCAAAATAGTGGGCGAGCGCAACCTTTTCGGAGGTTGACTCGGCATGTATATCGAGAATCGATATATCGTATTTTCCCTTTTCCTTTTCAAGTATCGTATCGACTGTCTCGAAAGGATCCTTTGCGTCAAAATCCATAAATGCTCTGCCGAGAAGATTGATAACAAGAACTCTTTTTCCCTTGCAGAACACCGTGGTATATCCTCTTCCCGGATTTGATGCGGGATAGTTTGCGGGTCTAATTATGCATTCGTTTTCGTCAAGATAATCATATACCGAATTTTTCCTATAAACGTGGTTACCCGTTGTAATAACGTCGGCACCGCCCATAAAAAGCTCGTTTGCGGAATAGGGAGAGACTCCGTTTCCGTTATCCGAATTCTCGCCGTTTAACAAAACAAGATCGATATTCTCATCTCTTTTCAGTCTTGAAAGACGTGCTCTGACCGTATCTGTTCCTACAGAACCGACAACGTCACCGAGAAAAAGTATTCTCATATTCTGTTCCTTTCGATTTTTGATTAAACCAAAAGGCTGTCGCTCTGCGACAGCCTTTTTCATATAAATAACATATATCAACTACACGTTTTATCGGTGTAAGCAATTTTGCAGTTTAGTTTTATATTATATATATGTTCTGATTACTTTGCGTAATCGATTACACGGCTCTCACGAACCATATTGATCTTGATCTGTCCGGGATACTTGAGCTCCGATTCGATCTTCTTAACGATCTCTCTTGCAGTAAGCACCATATCCTGATCGGATATTTCTTCGGGCTTAACCATTATGCGAATTTCTCTTCCTGCCTGAATTGCAAAGGAGCTTTCAATTCCGCTGAAGCTGTTTGCAATCTCCTCAAGCTTCTGAAGACGCTTAATGTAGTTCTCAATATTTTCCTTACGCGCTCCCGGTCTTGCTGCCGAGATAGCGTCTGCCGCCTGCACTATAAGTGCGATTACGGTCTTCGGCTCAACGTCACCGTGGTGAGCCTCGATCGCGTGTACCACTTCTCTCGATTCCTTGTACTTTCTTGCAACGTCTACGCCAAGATGTACGTGTGAGCCCTCTGTCTCGTGAGTGAGAGCCTTTCCGATATCGTGAAGAAGTCCTGCACGCTTTGCAACCGTACTGTCAACTCCGAGCTCGTCCGCCATCATTCCCGATATAAGCGCAACCTCTATGGAGTGGTCAAGTACGTTCTGTCCGTAGCTTGTACGGTATCTGAGTCTTCCGAGGAGTCTTACAAGCTCTGCGGGAAGTCCGTGTATACCTGTCTCGAAGGTGGCTCTGTCGCCTGCCTGCTTGATCTGGGTCTCAACTTCCTTCTTAGCCTTTTCGACCATTTCCTCAATTCTTGCGGGATGGATTCTTCCGTCCGCAATAAGCTTTTCAAGTGCGAGTCTTGCTATCTCTCTTCTGACAGGATCGAAGCATGAGAGTGTTATTGCCTCGGGTGTGTCGTCAATTATAAGATCAACTCCCGTAAGGCTTTCAACAGTTCTGATGTTTCTTCCCTCTCGTCCGATGATTCTTCCCTTCATATCATCATTGGGAAGAGGTACTACCGAAACGGTGGCTTCGGTTACGTGCTCTGATGCACAGCGCGATATAGCGAGCGAAATAATGTTCTTTGCCTTTTCGTCGGCATCCTCCTTGAGCTGACGCTCAATTTCGAGAATTCTTGCAACGGCGTCGTGTCTTGCCTCACTCTCTATACGTGTAACGATCTCGTCCTTTGCATCCTCTGCGGACATTCCCGCAATGTTTTCAAGAAGAACGAGCTGTCTCTGCTTAAGCTCCTCAATACTGTGAGTAAGCTCTTCGTTTTCCTTGATCTTCTTGTCAAGAGTTTCTTCCTTGCGCTCGAGATTTTCAATCTTTCTGTCAAGTGTCTCTTCTCTTGAAAGGCAACGTCTTTCGAGCCTTGTAAGCTCCGCACGTCTGTCCTTGACTTCTCTTTCGAAATCTCTGTTTGCCTTGAGGATCTCTTCCTTTGCTTCAAGCAATGCGGTTTTCTTGGATGCTTCCGCAGCTTTTGCGCCTTCTTCTCTGATTCTGTTAGCCTCCTGCTCAGCAGAGCCGATCTGTGCTTCGGCAAATTTCTTTCTTGTGAGCTGACCAACGGCAAATCCGAGAATGGCAAGCAGTACTGACGATGCGGCAACTATGGCTATCCACACAGGCGTTGCGATAGCAAGTGTTACCATCGTATTATGCATGTTACACCTCCTTATTTTATTATCAAAAGCATATTTGCAAGGAAAGGCATATGAATATACCTCCCCAAATTACAAATCATCTTTATAATACATCTTTTTTTCTGATTTGTCAAGTTTTTTTTGCATTTATTAGTAAATTCGGAAAAGAATTACCCTATTTTTTATAAATGCAAATTACAAGTTGCATTTTTGCAATACATCGGTACTTGAAATTAAGATTTTTTTTGATATAATAAGATACAGATAGATTTTTCAAAAACAATGAAAGAGGTACGGCCATGTTTTCCGATAAGCTTTTATATTTAAGAAAAAAATCATCACTCACGCAAGAGGCTCTTGCTGAAAAATTCGCAGTTTCAAGACAGTCCATTCAAAAATGGGAAAACGGAAAAGCTCTTCCCGATCTTGAAAGAATAACCGAAATTGCAGATTTCTTCTCCGTCTCTGTTGACTATCTTCTTGACAGACCCGATATGAGATCCACAGAGGAAATGCGCATATCTCCCATTCCTCAGCCTTCATTTGAAAAATTCCATCCCTGGGACGTTTATTCAAGCGATCTTCTCGTTGAACTCAGACAGTCATATGAAGAGGGCAAGGATACAAGCTCGGTTGAAAAGCTTCTTCGTGAAATTGCCGCTCTGCCCGCAAGCCCCGCAAAGGAAAAGCTTGCAGACACGCTTTTTTCGATGATAAGCTCACTTCCCACACGTGAGGATTATAACTATAACGAGCCCGATGATTACGATTCGATATACAAGCTTTCAAGCCACGGCTACACACCCTCAAGGGAGCTTACAGACGATGAGCTTTTCGACAAAGTAAAGGGCGCTTGGCAAGGAAGAGTTTCGGGCTGTATGCTCGGAAAAACGGTTGAAGGAATCAGACTTTCCGAGTTTATCCCCTTCCTTAAGAGAACAAACAACTATCCCATGCACAGATACATAAGCATAAGCGACATCACCGATGAAAACATTGCGGGAATGTCCTACCCCATGAAGACAAGAGCATATGCGGATGCGCTTTGCGGCTCCGCTCCCTTTGATGACGACACAAACTACACAACTCTCGGTCTTATGCTTATAGAAAACAGAGGAAAGGACTTTACCTCCGACGACGTTATGTGGCTCTGGCTTTCAAAGCAGCCCAAGGATGCCTACTGCACGGCAGAAAGAGTTGCCTTCAGAAACTTCATAATGGGCTACACCCCTCACGAGTCCGCAATCTATAAGAATCCCTACCGCGAATGGATCGGTGCGCAGATAAGAGGCGATTTCTTTGGATACGTTAACCCCGGAAATCCCGTGCTTGCCGCCGAGATGGCTCACCGCGATGCAAGAATTTCACACGTAAAGAACGGTATATACGGTGAAATGTTCGCATCCGCGCTCATCGCCGCCGCATTCTGCGAGGACGATATGTTAAAGGTAGTAAAAGCAGGTCTTAACGAGATCCCCTCGACCTCAAGACTTCACGAGGAGCTTTCCGATCTTATAAACGGATATGAGAGCGGACTTTCGTGCAAGGAAACCTTTGATAACATCTACAAAAAGTGGGATGACAGAGATGCGCACGACTGGTGCCACACCATCTCAAACGCTCTTATCGTTGCCGCCTCTCTCCTTTACGGCGGTCGAGACTTCGGAAAGACCATATGCCTTGCTGTTGAAGCAGGCTTTGACACCGACTGCAACGGTGCTACCTGCGGATCGGTTATCGGAGCTATGAACGGCTTTAACTCGATTCCAAACGAGTGGACGGCTCCTCTTTGCGGTGCATTTGACACAAGCATTATCGGCTCGGGCGTAATTAAAATTGATGACGCCGCGAGAAGAACGGTAAAGCTTATAAAGAATTCTTAATAAAATCAAAAAATCCTTTGAGGCTTCTCCTCAAAGGATTTTTTATATTTATTTTGTTACAAATGTCACCGTATATCTTGAGCTTTGCTTTGTATATTCAAGCTCCTTTTCGATATATTCGTAGTGCGGTGAGCTTTCGGGATCGTAATTCTTATCTCTGTATCCGTATCCGTAGTTGGGAGTTCCGAATTCCTTGAACTCACTTCCCACCTCTATCGTTTTTACGTATGTAGGATACTGCTCAAAGCAAGATCGCATAGCTCCGTAGGCAATATAAAGCGTATCATCGTGAACACGCCAGAGCGAATCCTTACATCCCAAGGGATACTGTATAAGCGTTTCGTAGTTCTTTGTGTAAAGTGCTCCGTTATAAGAGGCAAAGACCTTGTTTTCTTTGGAAACCTCTATTTTTGTAACAGTCGAGCAGTTGAATGCGAGATCCCATATAAATTTAACGCTTTCGGGAATGTAGATCGCAGTTACACCTGCACTTACAACAGAGCTTCTGTCTGCAAGATGACTAGCATCGGTTCCTCCTATATAGGTTACTTTATAAAGTCTGCCGTCATAGCTTATCTCGGACGGTACAGTCACCTCGCCCGAGGCATTTGATATCGAAGAGAGCTGGAGGCTTTCAAATCCCATTACCATATAAACAGATCCGCCGTATTTTATCTCATCTCTGAGTATCGGGAAATCGGGATCGTAGCTCTTATCGGCTCTCATCGGCACGTACTCGGGCGGAAATTCTCCGAATCCGTTTCCGAGCGTATGATTATCGTTAAAGTTTCTGTTCTCTGTTATGTAACCGCCGTCTCTGTATCCTACGTTATCGGTATCGTTTACCATAAAATAATTATATGAGATGCCGCACATCCATTCGGGCGTGTCATCCCAGGTAAGGTCGCACCAATACCAATTTCCGTCATCAAGCTTTACAAGATTCCAGGCGTGATTAACTCCCTCAGACTCACCTGTGATCACCATATTTTCAACGCCGCTGTAGTTAAGAAGGAGTGAGAAAAATTCGGCGTATGATTCGCAAACTCCCTTTCCGAAAGCCGCAACACCGAGAATGCTGTGTGCAAAGGCTGCCGATTCGGGGTTGCCGTTTGAATCGTATGCATAATCTGCACCCTTTATTATCAGATCATGGTAAGCAAGAGCTATCATATATCCTCTATCCTCACCCTTGACGGCATCGGTATAGCTCTTTACAGTGTTTATTATCTTCTCGCCGTAGGTATGTCTTACCGAAGCGCTTTTGTATTCTTCATCCACCTTTACGATAAGATAGCTGCTTGTTGTGGAAGCTCCGTTTGACATCCAGTAAAAGAGCGGTCTGTCGCTTTTATAGAACGCCCATACGTCAAACGCCTGCTCGTGAGTTATTCCGAGATCGGAATATTTTACTCTGAACGCTTCAAGATCATCAGAAGCGTCATCGTTTCCGAGATGGAATGCAACCGATGCGCTGTCAAGGCGCTCGTAAAGAGCACAAAGCGCGTCTCCCATTTCAAGCGATGCAAGATATTTATAGCCTGCATCGTTTTCGTAAAACTCGGGGGAATAGTATCTGCCGGCAGGAATCTCTATCTGCGCGGTAAATATTTTGTTGCATCTTGAGCAGTGACTTCCCTCAGTAAGACCGTTCTCCGTTTCGGTAGGCTCTACTGCCTCGTCCTTGACCTCGTTATGACCAAGCGCCTCTGTTTTCGAAGACGCAATAACCTCTTTGCAAACAAGGCAGACTATCTCTTCCCTTCCGGGATTTTCACAGTCGGGCTCGTATATCACGGGAGTCTTGTCGGGCTGATGCTCGGCTACAGTACCGTACTCAAAGCTCTCACCGCCCGCTTCGCCGCAAACACACGAGCATCTGTAAATTGCGGGCGACTTGCAATCCGCCTCTTTCTGAAGATATTTATCTGTAGCAACCTTCTGTGTGAAAGCGTGAGTGTGTACACCTGTCTGAGAGGTTGTTGGTGCCGACGTAATATCGGGGCCGCCTGAGGTTATCGGGCTTTTATCGGTAGACGTGTTTTTAGCATCGTCATCGGTTCCCTGCGTATTTTGTCCGTCGGATCTCACGGTGGTTGCACCGGGTGCTTTCGTATCCGAAGGATTATTGAGATTTTCACTTGGAAGTGCGAAATACTCGCAGGAAATGAGCATTCCCGCAAGAATTACGACAAGCAATACGAGTAATAGAGATCTGTATTTCATATTCTGCTCCTGTTTGACTGTATGATTGATATCTATAATATATCACAGTTTTCCACTTTTGTCAAACGGTAAAAAAGGACGTTCTGAAAAGAACGTCCTTTTTTAAAATGGCTCTGTCACTTTAGATGACTGATTTTTAACACTTTTTATAGAGTAGGGCATTTTCTCTCCTCTACTCGACATATTGGGTTTTGTTAGACTGACGCGCCTCCAAATACAACAGTGCAAAGAATTACAAATAACATGAGAGCCTCGATAATTCCTACAGCTAAATTGATGATAGACAACACAAATGTAGTCTTTCGTAGTTTTATCATTCTTTTTGCCCTAATAATTCCGATAATACCAACAGGTATGCCTACACACAAGATAATGCCATTTCCCAAAATGCCGATAATCTCCAGCAACTTAAACAAGGAATTAGAATTCAGAATATTTGTAGGAGTATTAGACCACCAAACAACAAAAGGTATGACCAAACATATTGCAAGTTCTAACCCCAAAATAATCTTATCGAATACCGTATTGTTTTCTTTCATATACAATCCCCTCTGCTAATATCAGACATTGGAATCAACTCATATGTTTCTATCTTCTATTATTACAGCATATTTTTATGAAAAAATCAACCGTTTAGTGTGAAGTAACCCTATGTTTTTTAATCTATGTCAAATTCCTCGTTTACAGCAACACGAAACTCCGAAAGCTTTCCGTTATCATTAAACGACATAATAACAGAGCGTGTAACCTCTGCGTTTCGTCCGTCATCTCTGATAGCTTCATATATCTCTTTATATTCAAGCTTATAATCGTAAAGCTGTTTTCCCGCAGTTTCGGTCATACGTCTGCAGTCTGTCAAAACAAAAGATTTTCCGTCGATATTTTGAAGAGTCATATTCCACTCTTCGTTCTTATCGGGAACAAATCCGGAATCGGGATCAATGTCGATCCCAAGCTTTTCGAAAACATCTCGGATCGAATCATCAAACGTTACATCCGATGGAAGTATAAGACCTTCAAGCATGACCCCAGTATAGAGCATATTCTGATAATTTGCGCGTTTCGTGACATCGTAACCCCGGTAATCGTTCTGAAAGCCAAATTGCCTGCACTTTGCAAAATATCCGCCGCCATAGGCATTGTCGTAATGAGTTCCGATCAAAATATCTGTAATGCTTACTCCGTTATAGCTGTAATTTTGCATTATACTGATAAAATCGCCCTGAGAAATACCGTGTGAAAAATTTATATTGTCGAGATATTCTGAAAAATCGATATCATTAACAGGATACGAGGGGATAGCTTCATCATTTTGCGCTCCGCATCCCGCAGTACACAGAAGAAAGGCTATAACTAAAATCGACAATACCAATCTTTTCATAAAATCCCTCCACCGCTTTCTCTTACTCTGTCATCAGATCATTTACATAATCTCTGAAGTCCTTCATATATCTGTCCGAAAGCTCTATCGAATTTATTATTTCAAGAAGTGCTCTCTCGTTAAGCTCGCCCTTATATTCCGAGCTTCTTATAAGCATCGAAGCTCCGATAACAGAGGCGATAAAGAGCATTTCATCATCGGCTTCTCTTACCGATTCTCTTCCTATATTATATTCTTCAATAACGCTGTCGGGCGCACCGAGAGGCTTATATCTTATTGAAAGCGATGCATACTCTTCGTCAGTCTCGGAAGGCAGATTAAATAACTCTATTTCATAAACAGCGGTAACACACTGCTCTGCTCCTACATCTCCCGCATCCTTAGAGTCATCGTCAAAATCCTCTGTCGCAAGCATTCTGTTCTCATATCCGATAAGACGGTAGCTCTTAACCGCATCGGGATTGAATTTTACCTGAAGCTTAAGGTCATCGGCAACAGTGTAAAGAGTCTCGGTAAGCTTATCTGTAAATATTCTTTCAGCCTCTTCATCTCCGTCGATGTAGTAGTAGGCTCCGTTTCCGTTGTCGGCAATCGTTTCCATAATGCCATCGCCGTAAACCGAGCTTCCGAATCCGAGGAGCGAAATGTATATTCCAAGCTCTCTTTTCTTTGAAACGTAATCCATTATCGCATCGGTAGTGCTGAGACCTACGTTAAAATCTCCGTCGGTCGCCATTATAATGCGGTTGTTTCCGTTTTCCTTCTTATATCTCTCGGCTATGGTGTACGCCTTTTCAAGTCCTGCCTCACCGTTTGTTGAGCCCGAGGCGGCAAGTGAATTTACAGCCTGCATTATAAGCTCGCCCTTATCTCCTCGGCATCCCTCAAGAACTACACTTTCCGCTCCCGAATAGGTTACGATCGAAACGGTATCGTTTTCATCAAGGCTCTCAACAAGATATGCAAACGCCTTCTTTAATAAAGGAAGCTTGCTCTGAGTACTCATTGAGCCCGAAACGTCGATAAGAAATACGAGGTTGTTTTCAGATACCTCGGTAGATCCGCAAGCCTTGAGGCTTGTTCTGAAAAGATAGGTCGAGTCATTCCAAGGGGTTTTGATTATATCACTCTTAACTCCGAAAAGACTTCCCTCCTTCGCCTCATTATACGAATAGTCGAAGTAGTTTATCCATTCCTCTGTGCGTATCGACGAGCCGATAATACTCTTTATCTCGGCATAGGAATAGTTTCCGCCCGTAACAAGACGTCTGAAGCGACAGTAGGAGGCGGTATCAACGTCTGCCGAGAAGGTTGAAATATTAATTTCCGCATTTTCCTTTGACGTATTTATAAAGGGATTTTCTTTTGTTCCCTTCTGCTCCGGGTCTATTGTATCACTTGGCAGAACCGTGACGGACGGCGCTATTTCGCCCTTAAATCCGGGAGGAGCATCGTAAATATCGCTTCCTGGGTAGGTGGGGCTTCCGCTTTCGCTTCCGTCTCCGTCTCCGTTTACGTTTCCGCTTCCGCTTTCGTTTCCGTTTCCGTTTCCGTTCAGATTTACCTCCGGAGCTGTTCCGGCATCAGATGCGCTCTTATTTCCGCCTAAAAAATCACCGTTTAGCAGAAATACTACGGGAATTGCCGCAATAATTATCGCAAATGCGGCAGCGATGGAAACTGCCGATCTTATAAATCTTCTTCTTTTTGCCACCACAAGCGGATACCTCTCTGCGGCGTCTATTATTTTTTCATCTATCTCGCTCATTGCATCGAAAAGAAATTCCTTTTTATCTTCTTTTCTCATAAAATCTCCTCGCTTTCAAGATATGCCTTAAGCTTTTTTCTGACTCGCGACAAAATTGTTTTGGTGTTTTCGGGCGTAAGAGAGACAAGGCGTGCGATCTCATCGATATCCTTTTGATAAAAATATCTCATAACGAATATCGCGCGTCTTTTTTCGTCAAGTGCATAAAGAAATTTGTTGATCGATCGTACAAGCTCCGAGTGCTCCACGTCCTCCTCGACAGTATGTGTGTCGGGGATGCATTCGTAAAGCTCATCGGAAAGCTCACACACCGCATCTCTTTTCTTTGAGTGCGCCGATCTGAATTTCGATATCGAAAGCCTTCTTGTAATCTTTGAAAGATATGCTCCGAGAAGAGTAGGTCTGTTATCGGGCATAGAATTCCACGCGGCAAGATAGGTATCGTTAAGAACCTCCCCTACATCCTCCTCGGATGAAAGAAGTGAGCTCGATATCTTCATCAGCATATTTCTGTATTTTTCGTCTGTTTTCTCTATTGCGATCTCGTCTCTTTTCCAGTACAGATCGACTATCTCTCTGTCTTCCATACCAAATTCCTTTCAAACGCATGCATTATGTTTGTCACTGAGCCGTCGCTCACACTATAACTCGCAATGAAACGGGATTGGGTTACATTTTTTTTAAGAAAATCAAAAAATTTCTTTTTCGCTTACAAGCTCGGAAAGAGGCTTTCTCTTCTTTTCCCTCATTTTATCGTCCTTAGCATAGCCTATAGCAATGACAAGTCGCGGATCTCCCTCAAGATCGCACATCTTCTTTATCTTTTTAGCATCAAGCCATCCAAGAATGCAGCTTGAAAGCCCAAGTGCCTCAGCCTCTGCCGTGATGTACGCCGCGGCAATTCCGATATCGATCGATCTGTAATCGTTTTTCTTAAGCTTTGCGCCAAGCGCCGCGCTCTTGTTATAAGGCATTTCGGAAATGACTATAAATAAGGGAACGTCCTTTGCAAATTTGTTCATTCCCATACCGCTTACGGCATCTGCTATGTTCTTTGCCGATTCACTCTTGCATACGGTAAAATGATAGGGCTGTGAGTTGCACGCCGAGGGTGAAAGAGCTGCAACCTCAAGAATCGAGCGTATCTTTTCGCTTTCTACAAGTCTTTCGGGATCGTAGCTTCTGCACGACTGTCTCTTTTCTGCAATTTCTCTGAAATTCATGTATATTTTCTCCTATCGAAATTTTCTTCATTATATTTATACGTGGATTTTATCATATTTTACTGAAATTTTCAAGTGGTGAAGAATCATTTCATCGATCAAGTGTATAAAGATGACAAATATAC
>JAFQWB010000119.1 GCA_017407725.1 Clostridia bacterium
AGCCTTCTCCTGGGGAGAAGGTGGCATCCGAATAGGATGACGGATGAGGAGATATACGTAAGTTAGTGCACGATTTTATTCGGAGTGAATATATAGTAAAACGGGCTACGCGTTCCGCCCCTACTAGGTACGGTTGGTAATGGAGTACAGCGCAGAAAACGAAGCGAAGCCTTCCCCATTGTGTCATCCTGAGCGAAGGGCGTAGCCCGCAGTCGAAATCCGAGCACAGCGAGGATCGAATAGTGCTCTGCACTATTCGGGATCTACATTGAGCGGAGTGGCAGACATCCATCGTAGATCCCGACACTCCGTGTCGCCCTTCGGGTTCGACTCCGCGTCGCTCCGCTCAGGATGACACATGGGTGCGATGTCTTGCAGTATTATTCTGTAAACGGGACACGCGTTCCGCCCCTACTAGGTACGGTTAGTAATGGAGTACGGCGCAGGAAACGGAGTGATTGTTTCAGCACAGACATATGGCACATCAAAAAAGCTCTCGGTGACGTTATCGTCATCGAGAGCTTTTGATTTTACTGTTCGGTGCTATCCGAGCTTTGGTTTTCGGTGTCTGTATTCTCTTCGGGTTTTACCTCTGTTTCTTCTTTCGAAACAAGGGGCAGCTTCTTTCTTATAAAGAAGTAGATAATTGCTCCGACCGGGAAGGTACAAACAAAGCTAAACGAGTCACCTATTGACAGATTTGAATACGGAATGGCAAGTGCAAGCTTTGATGATATACCGAATTCTTTGCCTATTGTGAGAGAGAAACCGTAGCAAACAAGAATCAGTAAAATATACAAGAACTTGAGCTTGGGTCTCTTCATTCTGATAGGACGCTTTATGCAGTCTACTATCATCCAGATCATAAGTCCTATTCCTAGACTTGTAAGGCTGAGGAGCCAGCCGTTGGCAAAGAGAGTAAGCACGTTATTGCCGGGGGTTCTCACTTCATTTTCAACATTTGCACAGTTAATTCCGACCAGTCCGTCATATCCGCTCATAAAGGTGAGAACAAACTGAAGCTTTACACCGTCATCGGTTTCAACAAGAAAGGTTGTATCTCTTGTTTCGATGCCGTCGTCAATCTTTATATTCCAGCCTATACACTCTATACTGTAGTCTGTTGTATTGCTGAATTTATTTCTCAGGTTGCTGTAAAAGTCTGAAAATTCGCTCTCACTTGCAGCACCGTCTGCTAAAAGGTCATAAGCACTGTCCATATCACCATCCAAAACGGCATCGAGAAACTCTCTGAGATACTCTTCTCCCTGCTCTGTATACTCATTATCCATACAAGAGGTGAGAAGAAGAGCAAGAACAACTATCAGCGATATTAAAAATAAAATGCGCAGTTTTTTCACACAAAAGCCCTTCCTTTCGGAGTATAACCATCCTGAAAAGATTATACCCCCACCCGCACAGTTTTGTCAATAGGGTAGCATAATTTTTTTATATATCGAACATCATACCGTTCATATATTCGTCAGAGAATATATCGCTCTCGGCAAGACTAAAGGTCACCGACATTTTTGCAAGCGACTCAGCCTTTTCACGCAGGGTACTGTCAAGAAGAAGCATTGACGCCCCCGTAAGCGCGGCGTTTCCGATAACGCTTACCTTTTCCGAAAGCTCCTTCGGTATAAGACCTATATATGCCGCATTCTCAATATTAAGGTAACTGCCAAATCCCCCTGCAACGTAGAGCGCCGAAAGATCAGCATAACCTAGCTTTTCATTTTTTATAAGAGTGACTATGCCTGCGCAGATAGCACTCTTTGCAAGCTGAACCATTCTTATATCCTTCTGTGTTATCGATACAGAATCGCAAATGTTCACCTCATCGTCCTCAAGATAGCCGCTCTCGTCAAGTATCTCACTCTTAAGAAGAGAGGCAACAGCATCGACAAGTCCGCTTCCGCAGATGCCCTTAGGCGCGCACTCGCCTATGACGTGAAGGTTAAATGCACCGCCGTCATATTCAACCTTGTCGATAGCACCCTTCTCTCCTCTCATACCCATGGATATGAGTGCGCCCTCAAATGCAGGGCCTGCCGCACTTGAGCAGACCGAGAGAGAGCCGTGATTCCAAAGAGCGGTCTCGCCGTTTGTTCCTATATCGGTAAGGATCGCGGTTTCATCTCTTTCGCAGATTCCCGATGCAAGCAGAGCGCAGGTGGTGTCTGCACCCACGAATGCCGACATACATCTCGGAAGATATATTCTCGCGCCTTCGGAAAGGCTATGCAGTCCAAGCTCCGAGGGAGAGAATTCTTTTCCGAAAAGAGCGGGCGCTTCAAAGGGAGCGTGCGAAAGAGGCTCTGTGTCTGTCTTTGTGAGCAGGTACAGCATTGCGGTGTTGCCCGTGATAACAAGCGAGGTGATAAGC
>JAFQWB010000010.1 GCA_017407725.1 Clostridia bacterium
CCTACTAGGGATGGTGGGGTGGCGAAGTACGGCGCAGAAAACGGAGTGAATGCTTCATACACGTGTCATGCCCATTATTTAATTCACATAAACAAAAATGGAGCGGCTGTAAACCACTCCCTTATATAAAGTTTTTTGGGGATTCTTAAGTACCTTTTTTACAAAAAAGGTACTTAAGCAAAAAAGTTTCTTAAGCTCAAAGCTCAGCCTCTGCGGCCTTGAGCATTATTGCACACTCAATTCTCTTTTTGAAGAGTCTGCATCCGTCCTCGTAAATTCCGGTTATATCGCCTGTTGCGTGGTAAGCATTTGCGGCGCATCCGCCCGAGCAGTAAAGCTTTGCCCAGCAGTCATCGCAATCGGGTCTTGAATAAATGTTGCAGCTTGCAAACTTATCTCTCATCTCGGTATTGGTAACGCCCTTCCATATATCTCCCATACTGTATGCGGCATCGCCTACGAACTGATGGCAGGGGAAAAGCTCTCCCCAAGGAGTTACCGCGAGATATTCTGTTCCCGAGCCGCATCCCGAAAGGCGCTTATAGATACACGGTCCGTGCTCAAGATCAATCATATAGTGATAGAAGGTAAAGCCGTTTCCGTTCTTTTCTCTCTTTATCATTTCCTTTGCAAGGATCTCATACTGCTCAAATACAGTCTGAATGTCATCCTCGGTAAGGCGATAGGGATCGCCCGGAGCGCAGACTACAGGCTCCATGCTTAGCTCGGTAAATCCGAGATCTGCCATATGTAAAATATCGTTTGTGAAGTCGGGGTTATCGTGAGTAAAGGTTCCTCTCATATAGTAGTTCTTGTCGCCGCGTCTTTCAACGAAGTGCTTGAACTTGGGAACGATCACGTCATAGCTTCCTCTGCCGAGATAGTCCTTTCTCATCTTATCGTGGATCTCTTTTCTTCCGTCAAGCGAAAGAACCACGTTATGCATTTCCTTGTTGCAGAAATCTATTACCTCGTCGTCAATAAGAACGCCGTTTGTGGTAAGGGTGAATCTGAAATGCTTGCCGGTTTCCTTTTCTCTCTCTCGTCCGTACTCAACAAGCTTCTTTACAACGTCCCAGTTCATAAGCGGCTCGCCGCCGAAGAAGTCGACCTCAAGGTTGTGACGTGTTCCCGAATTTTCTATAAGAAAATCAAGAGCGCGCTTTCCGACCTCAAGCGACATAAGAGCTCTGTCACCCTGATATTTTCCCTGACTTGCAAAGCAGTAGGTGCAGTTTAAGTTGCAGGTGTGAGCAACGTGAAGGCAGAGAGCCTTGATTATTTTGCTGTTCGACTTAAGGTGCGACGCCTTGTCCTTAAAGACATCCTCTGTGAAGAGAACCTCGTCCTCCTTGAGAGACTTTACGTCCTCAATGCAGGAAAGTATGTCCTCTTTTGTAACTCCTTCCTTTTCGTATATCGGAAGAAGCTCGTTTATAATAGCCTCTGTATCGCACTTTTCAAATCTTTCAATAACGTCGTACGCAAGCGGATCAACAACGTGGACAGAGCCGCTGTAAACGTCAATTACAATATTATATCCGTTTAATTTGTACTGGTGTACCATTCTTTTATCCTCATCAAAGCAGAATTATCAAAGCCGCCGTCGGGTGACGGCGGCTTTTTGACTTTTTATTACTTTCTCTCGCAGGGCTGGTTAGCAACACCGCAGGAGGTCTTGCAAGCAGACTGGCAAGATGTCTGACACTCGCCGCATCCGCCCTCAGCATTTCTGAGGC
>JAFQWB010000011.1 GCA_017407725.1 Clostridia bacterium
CCCTTCTGAATACATCCGAGCGACTTTTCTTCAAGTGTTGTGATTCCGCCTTCCTTGTTTCCGGGAGAGGGATTTTCGTATATAGGCTCGCCGTAGCTTCTGAAATAGTCCTTGAAATCGTTTATGAGTTTTACAGTTTTGTCAAATATATCAGGACTTTCGCATCTGTTCATAAGAAGATGCTCTGCGCCGAACATTTCGGGAACCTCGGTAAGAATGGCAGAGCCGCCCTTTGAAACAACAATATCGCTTATTCTTCCTACAAGGGGATTTGCGGTGATTCCACTGTATCCATCGCTTCCGCCGCATTTAAGACCTATTCTGAGCTTTGAGATGTCGAATTTTTCGCGCTTAAAGGTAGATGCATATTCTTTAAGCTCGTTTATAAGACGAATGCCTTCCTCTATTTCGTCCTCACAGTCCTGAGTATTAAGGAACTTGACACGTTTTTCGTCATAGTCGCCGAGAATCTTCTTGAATTCGCCAATATTGTTGTTCTCACATCCGAGACCGAGAACAAGAACTCCTGCGGCGTTGGGGTGATTGACCATAGCGGCAAGAATTTTCTGTGTTACCGAAAGATCGTCGCCAAGCTGTGAGCATCCGCAGGGATGAGGGAATGAGAGTGCGCCCGTCAAGGCAGAAAGTCTTTCCGATACCTTGTTTACGCAAACTACGGTGTTAACTATCCATATATCGTTTCTTATACCGATATCACCGTTTTCGCGTCTGTATCCCATGAAGTAAAGATCGCCGTCATATATCTCGGGATCCTTGAAATCGGGCTCATACTTATAGTCGATATTATCCGAAAGAAGGGTTTTCATGTTGTGAGTGTGAACCTTCGCATCCTTTTCGATATCGTCCACGGCAAGACCGACGCATTCACCGTATTTGATGATCTTTTCGCCCTTTTTTATATCGTTAAGAGCATATTTGTGTCCGTTTTCAAGATTTATGTAAACGTTATCGTTCTTATGTATTAACATTGTTTTCAACCTCTTCTGTAAGGAATGAAATATCCGCATCCCAAAGAGTCTTATTTGAAAGTATCTCTCTTACCGAGTGATTCTTTATAAATTCAATAACCGAAGCATCGTCATTTGCCATATCCTTTTTGTAAAGCTCGATAAGCTTTGCAAGAGAGAATACGAGAGAGGAGGGAGTTTTTCCAAAGCGTTTTACGTATTCAAGTAAGGAGGGAAGAACTCTTACTTTGAATTTGCTTACCGAATTGAGAGAGATGGATGCCCAGTAGTGCTTTATATAGGGATTCTCGAATCTTTCAAAAACGCTCTTTGCATAGTCGATAAGCTCGTTTTCGGGAAGGTCGAGAGTGGGTATTATCTCTTCGAATACGCATTTTTCAAGATGCGCTCTGAGAGTCTTGTCCTCGGTTGCCTCCTTAACGGTTGCAATGCCCGATAAGAGAGCATATGCAACGGTGGAGGTGTGAGCTCCGTTTAAGATCCTTACCTTTCTCGTTCGGTACATTTCAAGCTTGTCCTTAGTAACTATTACGTTAAGACCTGCTTTGGAGAAGGGGATTTCCTTTTCAATATCGATATCGCTCTCGATAACCCAGAGATGGAAAAACTCAGATGTGTTGAGCATCTTGTCCTCGTATCCGAGGTCAATAGATTCATCCTTGGGGTAACCCGTGTTTATTCTGTCGACAAGAGTGTTGCAGAAGTGGTTTTTCTTTTCAACAAACGAAACAAATTCATCGCCGAGCGACCAGAGATCCGCATAGTGAAGAACCGCCTTCTTGAGATTGTCTCCGTTTCTGTCGATAAGCTCGCAGGGAAGAATAATAAATCCGTCAAGACCGAGAGTGAATCTCTTGTAAAGAAGCTGTGTAAGCTTGGCAGGGAATGTCTTTGCAGGGGCAGAATCAAGTCTGTCCTCGTTATCAAAGGCTATTCCCGATTCGGTGGTGTTTGAGATTATGAATCTGAAATCCTTTCCTTCTGCAAGAGCGAGATATTCGTCATAGCTATCGTATGGCTTTACACATCTTGAAATGCAGTCGATAACACTCTTTTCATAGCCTTCCTTACCTCTTACAAGATGGGTGTAAACACAGTTCTGCTCGGTTAAAAGGTCGCACATACCGTTTGCAATAGGCTGAACAACAACTACCGATGAATTGAAATCTGTTTTTTCGTTAAGTATATTTATCATCCAGTCGGCAAATCCGCGAAGAAATCCTCCTTCACCGAACTGAATTATTCTTTCGGGACGCAGTGTTTTGGAAAAGCTCATTGATTTATCCTCCTTTAATTCCTTTGTGTTATTATTTTATATCAAAAAAATGATAAAATCCTTGATATACTTGATTAATGAATAAGAAAAACTTGATTTTTTTGATATTATAATGTATAATAAAAATAGGAGGGATGATAATGGGCGATATTGAAAAATCTCTTTCAGAAGGGTTTTATTACGATAAAAAATCAGACGTATCCGTGTCTGTAAGTACAAGAGAGCATTCACACGATAACTATGAGATATATTTTCTTGAAAAAGGCTTTTGCGAGTACGTAATTTCGGGCAGAAAATATCAGCTTAAGAGCGGAGATCTTATATTCGTTATGCAAAACGCAGATCATTCGACCGATTATAAGAAAAGGCTTTATTCAAGAAGACTTATTAACTTTTCAAAGGATTATATCCCGGCGTCTCTTTTGAGCGATTCGTTTTCCGAAAGTGCAATATTCAGATGCGAGTCGATCGTAAAAGAGCTTTTAAGAATTTTCGACCTTATAGAAGCGGAGTATCAGAAAAAAGAAATATATTCCGATAACGTTCTCAAATGTCTTGTTAATATACTTTGCTATACGGTATCGAGAAGCGAAAAAGAGGAGCTTTCGGTTATCAGTGCAGATGCGGTTCGCAGAGCCGCAGCTTATATTGAAGAGAACTATATGAACGAGGTAACTCTTTCAAAGGCGGCAGAGATATGCGCTATATCGGGCGAGCATCTTTCAAGACTGTTCAAAAAGGAAATGAATATAGGGTTCAATGAGTATCTGAATCTTGTAAGACTTAAAAAAGCGGAGCAAATGCTTATTAATGAAAAGGGAAAATCGATTTTTGAAATAGCCTTTTCGTGCGGATTTTCCGACAGTAACTATTTTTCATACAAGTTCAGAAAGCATTACGGTGTCTCTCCGAAAGAAATAAGAAGAAAATAAAGTCAGCTATCTTTATGTTATTATTGACAAAAAACACCGTATATGATAAAATGATAGAGATAGTGATCTTTGGTGAAAGGTTTTAGAAATGGTTTGCAATACAATTTTGGATGCAATGGGTAATACACCTATAATACGTCTTCAGCATATGACGGGACCCGATGATGCGGAAATACTTGTTAAATTCGAGGGACTTAACGTCGGAGGCTCTATAAAGACAAGAACAGCTTTTAATATGATACTCGATGCAGAAGAGAGAGGACTTGTGAATTCGGATACCGTGATCGTAGAGCCGACAAGCGGAAATCAGGGAATAGGACTTGCTCTCGTCGGAGCAGTGCGTGGATATAAGGTAAAAATAATTATGCCCGATTCGGTAAGCGAAGAGAGAAGAAAGCTTGTCGAGCATTACGGGGCAGAGGTAATACTTGTTCACGACAACGGTAATATAGGCCTTTGTATCGAAGAATGCCTCTCACTTGCACTCCGTATGCGTGATGAAGACCCCAAGGTTTTTGTACCTCAGCAGTTTGAAAATCCCGCAAATCCCGAAATTCAGAGAATAAGCACGGGAGCCGAAATACTTGAGCAGGTAGGCGCACCCATACACGGATTCTGCTCGGGCATAGGAACGGGTGGAACAATAACAGGAATTGGAGAAACGCTTAAGGCGGCAAATCCCGATATGACGATCTGGGCGGTAGAGCCGGAAAATGCAGCCATACTCTCGGGCGGATCTATCGGAACTCACGTTCAGATGGGTATAGGAGACGGACTTATTCCCGAGATTCTCAATCAAAATATATATAATGACGTTTGTATAGTAAAGGACGAGGAGGCGATCAAGACCTCCAAGGATCTTGCATCAAAGGAAGGAATAATGTGCGGTATTTCAAGCGGAACAAACGTTGCCGCCGCGCTTCGTATGGCAAAGATTCTCGGTCGCGGAAAAACGGTTGTTACAATTCTTCCCGATACGGCAGAGCGTTATTTCTCAACCCCTCTTTTTGATTAATTACTTTTTGATACAAATAAAAAACACGGAAAGCATTTTGTTGCTTTCCGTGTTTTTGTTTTATAAATTTAAGTTAGTGGGGAAGATCCTGATTTGAGTTGTCAGATCCTTCATCGGAATATCTGCTTTTTTCACGGTTTTCACGGTATTCGCGTGCCGCTCTTCTGCGAGCTTCTTCTCTTGCGCGCTTTTCTTCATCCTCGCTCTGCTGCCTTTCAGCATTTTCGGCAGCGCTCTTTTTCTTCTTTTCGTCAGAGATAGCGATAAGATCCTCTTCTGTAGGATCGCCGTCCATAACAAGCTTGAACTGCTCAGCATTCATTACCTCATGCTTTAAGAGGTAATCTGCGATAAAGTGAAGCTTTGAAATGTTATCATTAAGGATATTTATGGCCTTTTCATACGCCTCTGTTATGATAGCGTGAACCTCTTCGTCGATCTTAGCCGCAGTTGCACCCGAGTAGTGAGGATTCGATGAGAAATCTCTGCCAAGGAATACCTCGCCCGAATCGGAGCTGAAGTTGATAGGACCGAGTGTGTCGCTCATGCCGTATATGCAGATCATCTTGTGAGCTGTGTCGGTTGCGACCTTGATATCGTTTGAAGCACCGCCCGAAATATCGCCGAAAATGATCTTTTCAGCAGCTCTTCCGCCAAGGAGCATGCAGATCTCGTCAAGCATTTCCTGCTTGTATTCGCTGAACTTATCCTCCTGAGGGGGAGTAAGAGTGTAGCCGAGAGCCTTGCCGCTCGGAATAATGGATATCTGATGAACGGGATCAAGCGTTTCAAGAACGTGAGCAATGATGGCGTGACCGCCCTCGTGATAAGCTGTTCCGCGCTTTTCCTTTTCGCTGAGCTTCCATGATTTTTTCTGTGTTCCTACAATTATCTTAGTGGTAGCATCCTCGATGTCATCCATTCCGATAAGCGACTTTCCGCGTCTTGCAGAGAGAAGAGCAGATTCGTTGAGAAGGTTTGCAAGATCAGCTCCGGTGAAGCCGATAGTCGTTTTTGCAATTACCTCAAGATCAACAGATTTTTCAAAGGGCTTGTTCTTGGCGTGAACCTTGAGTATTTCAAGTCGTCCGTTAAGGTCGGGACGGTTTACCGTAATCTGTCTGTCAAATCTGCCAGGTCTTAAAAGGGCAGGGTCAAGAATATCAAGACGGTTTGTTGCAGCCATTACGATTACGCCTGAGTTGCCCATGAATCCGTCCATTTCAACAAGAAGCTGGTTGAGAGTCTGCTCACGCTCGTCGTGACCGCCGCCGAGACCTGCGCCTCTGTGGCGTCCTACCGCATCTATTTCATCAATAAAGATAATACTTGCAGAGTGCTTTCTTGCATTCTCAAATAGATCTCTTACTCTTGAAGCACCTACACCAACGTAAAGCTCAACGAAATCAGAACCGGAAATTGAGAAGAAGGGAACGCCGGCTTCGCCTGCAACTGCCTTTGCAAGAAGAGTCTTACCTATTCCGGGAGGTCCTACAAGAAGAACACCGTGAGGTATTCTTGCGCCGAGCTTTGTATACTTTGAGGGATCCTTAAGGAAGTCGACTATTTCCTTGAGCTCTTCCTTTTCTTCGTCAGCACCTGCAACGTCAGAGAAGAGAACACGGTTCTTGCTGTCGGGAAGAGAAATTCTTGCTCTCGACTTGCCGAATGAGCCAACCTTTCCGCCCTTGTCGGATGTCTGTCTCATAATGAATACTATAAACCAGATTCCAAATCCCGCAAAAATAACGTAGGGGATAAAGCTTACCCATACGGGAATGTATTTAGGCTCTGAGAGATTGTAGGAGAGCTTGTCGATGGCATTTTCACCAACGTTTGCATTGGGAAGAGGGAGAGGAGTGTAGTTGGGATTGTCCTTGTTCTTTTCGTTCTCCTCTTTTACCTTGTTGTTTTCTGCAACCTTGGAGTTGTACTCGTCAACCATGCCGTTGAATTCAACTACTTTGTCGTAACAGTCGGTATAGAAAAGATTTCTGTCCTGAATCCTGAATTCGATCTTTTTGTTATTTGTGGTAGTTATCACAAGGAAGTTGTTTTCATCAAGCTCAAATGTTTTTACCGTGATTACCTCGGTATTTCCGTTAAGATAATAATCGTCAAGATTGTTGAAGAGCTCGATGATATCGGTATATTTGGGATCATTTCCCGAAATACCGCTCATTACAGATCCGACAATAATTACAACCACGCAAATGATAACGAGATAAAACAGTATTGTCTTAAAATTACTTTTCATTCGTGTTTGGACCTTTCAAATTGCTAAATAGTACGTTTTTATTTTGTGTATACAGCGGGCTTTAATACACCCACGTAGGGAAGTGCGCGATATTTTTCATCATAGTCAAGACCGTAGCCGACAACAAACTTGTCTTCGATGACCTCTCCTATATAATTTGCTTCGAATTCGGTTGTACGTCTTGAGGGCTTGTCGAGAAGAGCGGCAACCTTTACACTTCTTGCACCCTTGAGTCTTAAATATTCGGTAAGATATGACATAGTGCGTCCGCTGTCGATTATGTCCTCAATGATAACGATATCAAGATCCTTTATGTCATTTCTGTTGAGGTCAAGAAGAATGGTAACGTTACCCGAAGAGCTTGTTCCTGCACCGTATGAGGAAACCTTCATAAAGTCAACCTCAACAGGTCGCTTTATTACCTTCATAAGATCGCCCGTAAAGCAGATGGAGCCCTTTAATATGCAAAGGAGAAGGAGCTTTGATTCGGGATCGGGATAGTCGTTGTCGATTTGATCTGCTATTTTCTTTACAAGCGTGTCAATTTCTTTGGAAGATATCATAACGTATTCTATATCGTCACTGATGTTGTATTTTGACATAATTTAATATCCTTTCAAAAAAAATATTTTAACTTCGTTGCTTTTGTCTGTATTTTGGGTGCCGGAGTATTTGTCAGAGACCGAATATCCGGGAATCCACACGATCTCGCCGTCTGCGACAACGATAGGGTAGGATGCGCGTATATCCTTCGGAATCTTCATTTCATTTAATATTTTTTTGACCTTCCGCTTCATTCCTCTGACAAGTATCGTATCGTGTTCTTGTCTCGGTCTTACGTAAAGGTCCTTGTCGGTGTAGATGACAGCCCCGACGCATCCTTTAGTGCTGTCTGTCTCAGAGGGATTGACAATAATTGATCCCGTGTTGTACGGAAGATCTGTTGTTTCACCTTTGAGCCTGATAAGATATTCTTCTTTTGAATCGGGCATCGGCATATCGCTTACAAAAGCGAGCCTTCCTGAGGATATAAGCGCGGTGATTCCTCTCGGTAAGGATAATTTTGCCACGTAATCGAATTCTAACACCGAATTCTTTAATAAATCTGTTATTTTGGATATGTGGTAAAAAGAAACGTCAGAGCCTATTCTGTTTCTGAGTACTCTTCCGAGGATAGGAGCATCAAGAGTCGCAAGAATCTCGCACCTGTTCTCGTTTTCATATTCTGCGGCGGCTTTTTCAAGATACTCCGAATCCTTTCGCATAAGATAGGAAAGGCGTGATGCCGCTGACTCCACCTCGGGATTGATCTCCTTCAGGACGGGAACGATAAGCGATCTTATCTTGTTTCTTGTATAATCGGTATCCGAATTGGTCGAATCGATCCTGAAGTCATACCCCATAAGAGAAGCGTAGCTTCTAATCTCTTCTCCCGATACCTCGATAAGCGGTCTTATTATAAAATCGCGTGTCGGCGGAATTCCCATTGCACCGCGCACAGAGCTTCCTCTTGCAATATTGATAAGCATTGTTTCAAGATTGTCGCTCGAAGAATGCGCAAGAGCAATGTAGCTTGCCGAAAGAGCCTCTCGCTCAGCATAAAGGGCAGAGTAGCGTTCATCACGCGCTGTCTCCTCAAGGCCCTTTTTTTCTTTTTCGGCAATCGAGGGAATATCAATTCTGACCGATCTTATTGGAATTCCCATTTGCTCGCAAAGCTTTTCGCAAAAGCTCTGATCACCGTTTGCTTCCTCTCCTCTTATCAAATGATTCACGTGAAGAGCATAGATGGGAATATCCCTCTCCTTGCAGAACGAATCAAGAAGATGAAGAAGCACAACCGAATCGGCACCGCCGGAAAGACCGACAATAACACCGTTTCTTTCGACTATATATTCATTTGCAAATGCAAAGAATTTTTTCTCAATATCGTAGCGTAAAAGCATATTATCCTTCCGGCTGATCGCTGATGGAGGTAAACTTTGTATACTGAGGATACCAACCGATGGTGGCGTTACCCGTGCTACCGTGTCTGTTCTTTGCAAGAATTACCTCTGCTACGTTTTCGTTTGCATCACTCTTGTCCGCATAGTACATGTCACGGTAAAGGAACATTACACTGTCCGCGTCCTGCTCGATCGCACCCGAGTCACGAAGGTCGGAAAGCATAGGACGTTTATCCTGACGGGATTCGGTATTACGCGAAAGCTGTGTGCAAACCATGATCGGAACTCTGAGCTCCTTTGCCATTAGCTTTAAGTTTCGTGAGATCTCGCCGACCATCTGCGCTCTGTTGTCTATCCTGGTTTCGGATTGCATGAGCTGAAGGTGGTCGATTACGACGAAGCCGAGATTCTTTTTCTTACGAAGCTTTGCCTTCATTCCCGTAACCGTGATGTCGGTAGTGTCGTCGATGAATATTTCACATTCCGAAAGGCAGGATGCAGCCTTTGCAAGGCTTTCCCAGTCCTCTGATGAAAGCATACCCGATCTTAAGCTTGTAGAGTCAACAAGTGCTTCACTCGCAAGCATTCTCATTACAAGCTGCTCGCGTGACATTTCAAGAGAGAATACACAGCACTGTTTTTTTGTATTCTTTGCAACGTTGTACATTACGTTGAGCGCAAATGAGGTTTTACCCATACCGGGTCGCGCTCCGAGGATGATAAGGTCGCCCTTACCCATACCTACAAGAAAATGGTCAACGAGAGAGAATCCCGTTTTGATTCCGGCGTTTTCTCCGTGAGTCTCGGAGGCTTCTCTGATAAGTCCAAGAGTATCCACAAGAACGTCTCTGATGTGCCAGAAGTCGTTCTGTTGCTTGTTCTGTGCAAGAGCAAACATCTTACTGCTTGCGGCATCTATAAGAAATGATGCCTCCTCTTGACCGTCATATGCTCCGGTTGCAACCTCGTCGCATATTTCGATAAGCTGACGGAGCATGCTCTTTTCCTTGACGATCTTGGCATAGTCAAGGACGTTTGACGATGTGGGCACGGTATCGGCAAGAGTGCGGATGTATGCCTTTGAGCCATCTATATCGTAAACTCCCGCTTTTACAAGCTCGTCAGAGAGAAGGACACTGTCAATGTCCTTGCTCTGCAGGAAAAGACGGCGCATTGCGGCGTAGATTTCTCTGTGGTTTTCATTATAGAAGTCGGTTTCGAGAATTATGGAGGCGACTTCGTTTATTTTTTCCGGATCTATAAGAATAGAGCCTAGTACTGATTGCTCCGCCTCGATAGAGGACGGAACTCTGCGTACCGAATTATCCATCTTTCAGACTTCCTTTTGAAATTATTTTTCGCAAATAGTGAGATTTATTTTTGCATTGATAGAGTGTCCGAGCTTTGCATTTACTTCGGTTACGCCGAATCCCTTTATAGGCTTTGCAAGCTCGATCTTTCTCTTGTCAAGCTCAATTCCCTTAGCGGCAAGAGCCTCGCTGATTTCCTTGGATGTTACAGAGCCGTAAGGCTTTCCGTCAGCACCTCTTGTAAGAGAGATGGTGATGGATGTAGCTTCGATCTTCGATGCAAGCTCCTTTGCAGCGGCGATCTCAGTATCAAGCTTGTGCTTCTGTGAGGACTCTGCCTGGCGGAGCTCATTTATTGCAGTATCTGTAGCGGGAACGGCAAGACCTCTCGGAAGAAGAAAGTTTCTTGCGTATCCGTCCGAAACTTCTTTAAGTGTACCTTTTTTTCCCTGGGAGGGAACGTCTTTTGTAAGAATTACTTTCATATGTTCAAAATCCTTTCGGGTTATTAGTTGTTTGTTATTAATTATCCGTATTATTTGAGTACCTGCGGATTTTCAGCAAGATAAGAATCGATCGCATCACGCAGATTGACAAGCATTTTCTGAAGAGATACAGAAGAGCTTTCGACAGCGGCCTGGTCGTAATGACCTCCGCCGCCAAGTCGCTCCATAATAAGCTGAACGTTTATGGTTCCGGACGAGCGAGCACTTATTCTTATGCTTTCTCTGTCACTTGTGACTATTCTGCAAACCGCAAACGACGCAAGAACGCCGTCGATCGTAAGCATTGTATCGGCTGCCTTTGCCGCAGGTATTCTGTCGTCGGCAGAGCAGGGCTCATCGGTAACCGATATAGCAATTACCTTCTTGTAGATCTGTATCTTTGACTCAAATCTCGCTTCTCTTTGCATCATGTCGATGTCAGACTTGAAATATTCCTGAGCAGAAGAGGGATCCGCACCCTGACCTCTTAAATACTGAGCCGCCGCAAATGTTCTTACACCGGTGTTAAGAATAAACTTTTTGGTGTCGAGCATTATTCCGGCAAGCATTATGTCTGCCTCTTCCTTGCGAAGCTTTATGTCGGGGAATGCCTGGTCAAGTATTTCACACACAAGCTCGCACGTGGATGACGATGAGGGCTCGATGTACTGAAGAAGGGGATCGTATCTGAATTCGCCCGCCATTCTGTGGTGGTCAATAAACACCTTTCTTGCGAAGCTGTCGGCAAGCTCGGGATAGTCGAAATTCATTCGGTTGTTAACGTCAACGATAATGAGAAGTGAATTTTCGGAGTTCTTTATAAGTTTTGCTTCGTCCTCTCCCACGAGAATGGGATCGTATTCGTCGATAGAATCGAATATCTTGAAGCATTTGGTGAGATTTGTGTTTGCCGCATCACGTATAATAAAGCAGGGCTTTCCAAGGTGAGTTACCATCCTTGCAACACCAACGCATGCACCGAATGCGTCGAAATCTGCATATCTGTGACCCATAATGAATACGGCAGAGCTGTCGTTTACAAGGGAAATAAGCTTATCGGCGATAATTCTCGAACGTACGGTAGAACGCTTCTGAGAGGTCTTTGTGATTCCTCCGTAATATTGAACCCCCGCCTCGTTTTTGAGAACTGCCTGGTCTCCACCTCGTGCAAGTGCAAGCTCGATTGCGCTTCTTGAGGCTCTTTCCTTATCCGAAAGTGTTCCTCCGACAGCACCGATACCTATGGAAACGGTTACGGGGATGTCACTCACAATTCCGCCTTCCTCGGCAGAAATAAGCTTTCCTACGTTTCTTATCTCGTCAAGAATAGGGAACTGCTCTTCAAGAAATGATGTGAGATGCTTTGCGCTGAAGGCAAAAATATATTTGTTTCTTTCATATTCCTTAAGAGTACCCTCGGATTTTCTTGACCATTCGGAAAGGATGTGGTTTACCTTTGCGGCGGCACTTGCGGCAAATCTCTGATCGATCCTGCCTATCTCATCTATGTTGTCCATTACGATTATTGCGAAAAGGGTTTCCTCGTCGGACATTCTTGCTCTTAAGTTTTCAGCCTCGGTAATATCGTCCCAGATAACGACGTACTGACCGGATGACGTTTCTCTGAGGCTGACTCTGTACTTTTTGTCCGAGTTTTCCCAAAGAAGTCCGTCGTCATCCTCGCTCTCAAGACTTATAAGTGTAAGACCGAGCAGAGTCTCAATAGATCTTGTCTGTGTTCCCGAGCTTTCAAAAAGATGTCTGAAGGCTGTATTTCCCCAAAGAATGGTTCCGTTTTCGGCACAGAGCGCGATGGGAGTCTTTATGTGATTGTAAAGCGAGATCGGAACGTCCGAACGAACAAGAGAAGTGTCGTCCTCGCTTATTCGAACCGAGTACTTGTGCTTTATTATAACCGAAAGAAGAAATACAACAAGAGTGTACGATGCGCCGACAGCAATAAATACAAAGAAAACTCTGTCGGTTATTTCGGTAAGATACTGCATTAAAAGCATTGATAAAAGCGCAAGGACAGTATAACTTAACGCCGATACGGCGTGCTGAGAGCGAATAAATTTAGAAAAGGCTTTCTTCACGATATACCTCCGAATCTGTTTTGAAAATGCGGTTTTAATCCGGTTGGCTTAAATACGGCTCGCTCAGGGCATACGACCACATTTTCACATAGATATAATATTGTATCATAAAATAAAACAAAAGTAAAGTGATACGTCGGAAATAAATCAACTTTTTTTATTTCTTGTGACCTTGAGAAGGGTAAAAATCAAAAAAGGTTGACTAAAGCACAAAAATGGAATATAATATCTATACAGCATGCTTGTTAACAGTGTGTTAAATCACAGAATAAATTTTACGGGAGATAATGCATATGAGAAAATTTGAGAAAAAGAACCCTTATGAGCTTGATTTCAATGCCTTCAAAACTATCGGTAAGGATTGGCTTATGATTTGTTGCGATGATGAAAAGCAGGGACACGGAAATATCATGACCGCAAGCTGGGGAAATCTCGGCATACTTTGGAATAAGCCGGTGTGCACTCTTTACGTAAGACCGCAAAGACACACACATAAGCTTATGGAAAACAGCGAAAGATTTTCGGTTTGCGTTCTTCCCGAGGAGAAGAGAAGCGAGATGAGATTCTGCGGAACCAAGTCGGGAAGAGATTACAATAAGTTTGAAATGACCGGTCTTACCGAAATAGAGGTGGACGGTGCTATCGCTATTGAGGAGTCTTCTATGATATTCGTTCTCAAAAAGCTTTATTCCGACGAGCTTAAAAAAGAGTGCTTTAATGATGCAGCACCTCTTGCCGAATATCCTGCTGACGACTTTCATACCTTCTATATCTGTGAGATAGAAAACATCTACATTGCAAAGCAAGATAGTTAAAAAAAAGGCAAAATCGCGCAAATAATATTAAATAATATATAAAATTAACAATGTATTAACCAAATGCCGACAAAACTATGATATAATTAATCGGTTATTATGGGTACAAAACATTTAAGGAAGGACGAATACCTTATGAATGAATATCTTGAAGCGGGTCTTATAGCCAATACACACGGAATTGCGGGAGACGTCGTGATGGACAGCTACTGTGATTCTCCGAGAGTTCTTGCAAAGCTTAAGGTTCTTTATCTTAAAAGCGGCAATGAATACAGAGAGCTTAAGATTAAAAAGGCGGCTGAATATAAGGGCAGAGTTCTTGCTCACATAGAAGGATACGAGAGTATAGAGCAGGCATCAGCTCTTAAGGGCAGAACGGTCTATGCTTCAAGAGATCAGTTCAAGCTCGGTAAGGGAGCGTACTTTATAGCGGATATCATAGGACTTCCCGCATACGATATAAACAGCGGTGAAAAGGTAGGAACTCTTACAGACGTGCTTATGTATGGAATGGGAGATATATATGAGATCACCTGTGAGGACGGACATAAGGCTCTTGTTCCCGCAGTTCCCGAATTTGTCAAGAACGTAGATACCGAAAAGGGAGTTTACTTTGCCTTTATAGAGGGAATGATATGAATTTCAAGGTACTGACTCTTTTTCCCAATATGATAAGATATATCACGGGCGAAAGTATAATAGGAAGAGCGCAGAAGGCGGGATATATAAGCGTTGAAGCGCTAAATATACGAGACTTTTCCAGGGACAAGCATAAAAGAGTGGACGATACGCCTTACGGGGGAGGAAAGGGTATGCTGATAGCAGCCCCTGCCGTATGCGATGCTCACGACAGCGTAATGAGCGGACTTTCGGGAACGACTCATACCGTTTATATGTCGCCGAGAGGAAAGGTTCTTACCCATAAAAAGGCACTTGAGCTTTCAAAATACGATAATCTCATTATCATTTGCGGACATTATGAGGGAATCGATCAGAGAGCGCTTGATTATTGCGGCTGTGAGGAGATATCGATAGGGGATTACGTTCTCACGGGAGGAGAGATGCCTGCGTGTATACTTATAGATTCTGTTGCAAGACTCTGTAAAGGAGTTCTTGCCGACGACGTATGCTTTGAGGATGAAAGCATTGCTTCGGGGCTTCTCGAATATCCGCATTATACCCGTCCCGAGGTATATAAAGGTGAAAAGGTTCCCGATGTGCTTCTTGAGGGAAATCATGCGAAAATAGAAAAATGGAGAAGAGAAAGGGCTCTTGAGATAACAAAAAAGCAAAGGCCCGATCTTCTTTAAGAGATAAATAAAGCAAAAAAGAAAGGAGAAGGTCTTATGGCTGAAAAGATCGGATTTGGCAAAAAGGATATAACAGCAAAGCAGAAAAAGAATTCGGATGCAAGATCCGCCGTGCCCTTTTTGTGGGGACGATGCGTGAGAAAAATATACAGGCTTTCTTCTTCGGGTTGTATCGGAAAATATCTTTCAAGCTACGATATTACCGAAAGAAAGGCTGAAAAAGCATTTTTTGCCGCAAAGCCGGTACAGATACGTAACAGAATAATAGATGAAAAAAGAAAGAAAAAAGAAATAACAGAGCTTCCGGATGAAGCGAACAACGTTGTAATATACAAGGAGAGCAGTATAAACAAGAGCTTTACGCACAGAGTTTCGTCAAGCTGGCACTCTTCTGCTATAATATCCTTTTTGACAAGCATAAAAGACGGATTCTTAAATACTCAGGCGGCAAGCTACGGAGTTCTCATATTTGCATTCTCGATTTCGGTTATCGTAATGCAAAGCCTTGCACTTGTGTCGTCAAGTATCGATATGAATCTTGTTTTCCCCGCGGAATACATTCAAAGCGGACTTTCGGGAATTCTTATAAGCTGTATTTACGCGGTGCTGTTTATTCTTATCTCAATACCGCTTATGTTTACCGGTGGGTCGCTTATAGAGCTTTTGTTCAAGAGCAGAATTACGGGAAGCTTTTTAAGGGGTGTCATGGGATACCGCGATACCGAGCTTTTGAGAAGAAGCGCTCCTATACCGAGAAATTTCAGATGCTTTGTAATAGGCTGGGTTCTCGGATCGCTCACACTTTTCGTATCACCGCTTAAGCTGATCGCTTTGTTTGTTGTTGCTATCGGAGTTATAATTACTTACATTTTACCCGAGGTCGGAATAGTAATCTCGCTCTTCCTGCTTCCGATGGTATCATTTCTTGAAAATCCGCTTGAGATAAGCTTTTATATCTGTGCATTTATTGATTTTTCAGCACTCATAAAGATATTCAGAGGAGAGAGAATAGTCAAGTTCAAGCTTATTGACTGGTCTGTTCTTGCATTCCTTCTCGTTGTACTTTTTGGTGGAGTTGTCTCTGTAGGAGGAGTTGATTCACTCAGAGACGCCGCGGCATATTTCGTTATAGGACTTACCTATTTTGTCGTTGCCTCGTTAATGAAATCATGGCACTGGATCAAGAGAGCACTAGGCGCGGTTACCGTGTCGGGATTTATAGTAGCAATTATGGCACTTGTTTCCTATATCATCCTTTTTGTACAGGGTAACGGATCTGTTATGGCAAGGGATATAAGTATAAGCTCGGTCTTTGAAACAAGAACCGTGCTTGCGATATATATGGTAATTTGCATCTTTTCTACCGTAGCGTATATTACGGGAAAAAGATGTAAGCCATATTCACTCGGAGGAATCACCGTAATTCTTGTATGTCTTACCGTGCTTGTACTGACAACCTCCTTTGTTTCTTTGTTTGCGCTTCTTGTGTCCTTTGTAATATATTCGCTTATAAGAACGCAAAAGAGTGTTCCCGTAATACTCGTTCTCATCTTCACGGGCTTTATGCTCTGGGGATTTTTACCCGTTGAAATAAAAGAAACGGTTGTGGGAATCTTTAATCTGAGCGATCAGTCTGTTCTTGAAAGGCTTAGGATATGGAAAATAGTTTCTCAGGCAGTAACCGATAATATAATCGGAGGAATAGGCGTAGGAGAGAGCGCGTTTGCGCTTATATATCCGCTCTATTCACCGTCGGGCACACTTGCGGTAACAAATGCATGTAACCTTTATTTGCAAATAATGCTTGAGGTTGGTATCGGCGGAATACTCACCTTTGCAATTATGATACTTCTCACACTCAGGATATGCTTTACGCTTTTCAGAAGATACGGAAAGGAAATTGAGGCATCCGAGAAGGCTCTCGCCCTTACCTGCGGAATAGTCGCACTTCTTATTATAGGAGTTGCAGAGCATATCTGGTCAAATCCCTGTATATATATGATGTCTTTCATGTTTGTCGGTCTTGTTGTAGCAATCTACAGAAGACAAATGCTTGAAAAGATATCAACAGAGGAAGAGTACAAATTTGATATTGAGTACCCAATAAAAGAAAAAAGAATAACAATTCACAAAAAAGCGGGTAAAAAGGATAAAGAAGGAGGCAGGATCAGATGAATACCCCTATGAAAAACAGAAAAAGATTCAGCTTTAATTTCATTGATGCCATACTGATAGTCGTAATTCTTGTTTCGGTTTCGTTTCTCATATACGTAATGTTCTTTTCGGATTCGGCGATAATCACCTCTCAGAAGGATAGTGCTCACAGTGCGAGCATCGATATTACCTTAAGAATAGAGGGTGTTGATAACTATCTTACGGTAGATATCAAAAAGGATGAAAATCTTGCAGACGCCGATAGAGAATTTGTCATAGGAAAGGTTTCGGACGTAAAGAAAACGGGCGCAACCAAGGTAATGTCGGATGAAACTACAGAAACAAAGGTAATAGTATTAGATCCGCTTACAGGTGAAGAAACAGAGAAGACCGAAACGGTAACCGTGTATTATTCGCATCCCGATAAAAGCGATTGGGAGATAACCGTGACAGCAGATGCTATTGCTGAAAACGGAAGCTATAAGATAATGGGTAATACCGTCAGAATAGGCGATGAGATTACGATAAGAACACCGTATTTTTCAGCAAAGGCTGTTTGTGTTTCAATAACCGAAACAAATGACAATGCAAATGATAACGGAGGTAACGGGTAATGGCAGAGAATAGCTCGAAGACAAGAGATAAATCAAGTGCTGTAAGATTTACAGCGCTTGACCTTCTTATAGTTGCACTTGTTATAGTTTGTGTTGTAGGCGTTTTTTTCAGAGGAATGATATCCGATCTTATCGTAAGTGTAGGTGCTTCCGATAAAATAGAGGTAGGATTTACCGTGAGAAACGTAGATGATTCTCTTGCGACAATGATAGCCGAGGATGATAGCTTCTATCTTAACGGAAAATATTTCGCATCGGTTGAAGCGCTGAACGTGAGTAAGGCTTACGAGATAAGCTCTGAGGACGGGGATAGCGACGGAATTCTTGATAAGCTTCCTTCGATGAATAAGAGCAACGTGGTGGGAACACTTATCGTTTCGGGTCATTATACCGATAACGGATTTCTTACCGATTCAAACGAATACTTAACTGTGGGCAAAATGCTTGAAATAAACGCTCCCGGATATACGTTAAATGTTATAATTACCGAAATTCCGAGAAAATAATCAAGTTCTGAAAAAAACTATTGATTTTAAGAAAAAAATTTGATATAATCCAAGGTGAGGGCTTCTCTCCTGAGGCAAATTCAGTTTTGCCGATAAAAAAAGAAAAATTATTTGCCTTAGGGCGGTGGAGGATAAAATGGTTTCAAAGACAATTACAATAAGGAATTCAGTAGGAATTCACGATAAGGTAACTCCCTTTATAATTCAGAAGGCTAATTCGTTCAGCTGCTCTGTATGGATTGAGAAGGACGAGCGCAGAATAAATGCAAAGTCGCTTCTCGGTGTGCTTTCTATGGTACTTACCGACGGAATGGAAGTTAATATTATTGCTGATGGCGAAAAGGAAGAGGAAGCAGTAAGCGAGCTCTGCAAGCTTTTAGCCGAATAATATAGCACAGAAGCATTAATGAGCAGACCCTTCGGTCTGCTCATTTTGAATATTTGGGATATCGGTGATACAATGGTACGGAAAACAAAAGAAGAGTTAAGGCAAAAGGCGATGCAGCTTCCGATGTCTCCCGGAGTGTATATAATGCGCTCTGCGGCAGATAAGATAATATACGTCGGAAAATCAAAGGTGCTCAGAAACAGAGTATCGCAGTATTTTTCTGAATCGGAAAAAACGCCCAAGACTCTCGCTATGGTTAATGCGGTATATGATTTCGATTATATGCTCACAGATACCGAAACAGAGGCGCTTGCGCTTGAAAACAAGCTTATAAAGCTTCATACTCCAAAGTATAATATTCTCCTTAAGGACGGAAAAAGCTATCCGTATATTATGATCTCGCTTGACGAAGAATATCCGAGGATTTCCATTACAAGAAAGAGAGTCAAGGGAAAGGCAAAGTATTTCGGTCCTTATTCATCCTCGTTCAAAGCAAACAGCGTGGTGGGTGCAGTCAATTCGGCACTCGGACTTCCGGGATGTAAAAGGGTTTTTCCGAGAGATATAGGAAAAGAAAGACCTTGCATATACAAGGATATAGGCAAATGCTGCGGAGTCTGCTCGGGAGAGCTTTCAAGAGAAGAGTATATGGAGAGAGTGTACGAGGCACAGAAGCTTCTTAAAGGAAACTTCAAGGAGCTGAAGAACTCTCTTGAGGAAAAAATGAAAAGCGCGTCAAGGGCGCTCGCATTTGAAGCGGCGGCAAAATACAGAGACAGAATGAATTCACTCTCGATTCTCTGGGATAAGCAAAAGGTAATAGGTAAGCCGGGTGACGAATATGACGTTATCTCGGTGTATGCGGGCGATCTCTGCTCCTGCCTTGCGGTTTATTATGTACGTGACGGTGCTATCATCGATTCTGATAACTTTATATTTACCGCAGATAAAATAATAGATCCAAGCTCGCTTGCATCCTTTGTTTGCGCAATGTATCAAGGAAGAGAGAATATTCCGGGCCTTATATTCATAGGCTTTGAAACAAATGAAGAGCAGATAGATCTTATGAGTGAATATCTCGGCGAGATCGCAGGACAGAGGGTTGAAGTAAGAGCACCGCAAAAGGGTGAATTCAAAAAGCTTTGCGATATGGTTGCCGAGAATGCAAGAATACACGCGAGTCAGTATTCAAACGATATACAGAAGGATAGCGAGGTACTCGTAAAGCTTGCATCTATCTTGTCACTCGAGGTAGTGCCCGAGCGCATAGAAGCGGTCGATATATCAAATTACGGTGATGAGAGCATAACTGCAGGTCTGATCGCTCTTGAAAACGGAAAATTTGATAAAAAACACTATAGACTCTATAAGATAAGATCGACCGAGATGCGTGATGACTACGCTTCAATGGCGGAGGCTATCGAAAGAAGAGTCTTTCATAAGAATGAGGATCCGCTCCCCGATCTCCTTTTACTTGACGGAGGAAAGGGACACGTTTCGGTGATCAAAAGAAAGCTTGCAGAGCTTGGGGAAAGCTTGCCCGTGTTCGGTATGGTGAAGGATGATTTCCATAAAACGAGAGCCATTACCGACGGAGAAAACGAAATAAGCATTGCAAGAGAGCAAAGTGTCTTTACCTTTATCTATAAGATACAGGAGGAGGTACACAGATTTTCGATCGGTGCCGTAAAGAAGGATAAAAGCCGTAAGATAACTCATTCCTCGCTTGAAAAGATAGACGGAATAGGCAAGGCAAAGGCAAAAAATCTGCTTGAGCATTTCAAGAATATAAAGACACTTGCGGTAGCAGATATCGACGAAATAAAAAGAGTCAAGGGTATCTCTGAAAGAGATGCGAAAAATATACGCGATTATTTTGACAGTAAGGAAGGAAAATAATATATGAGAATTATAACAGGAACAGCAAGAGGCGTACGCCTTGCAACTCTCGAAGGCGATGAAATAACAAGACCTACAAGCGAGGCGGTAAAGGAAGCTGTATTTTCGATGATACAGTTTGATATTGAGGGACATAACGTTCTCGATCTTTTCGCAGGCTCGGGTCAGCTTGCGCTTGAGGCTGTATCAAGAGGCGCAAGAAAGGCGTATCTTGTGGATTCAAGCAGAGAGGCTACCGATATAATCAAACAAAATATCGCAAAAACACACCTTGCAGAGGAGTGCAGAGTTCTCAATACCGATTATAAGGCGGCAATAAGAACGCTTACGGGCAAGGAAAGATTCGGAATCGTATTCCTCGACCCGCCCTATGCATCCGATATGCTCAAGGACTCGCTTGAGAGAATTTTAAGAAACGATCTTGTTATAGATAACGGATATATAGTTTGCGAAAGCTCAAGTCCCGAGCCGATAACGGCAGAGGGAACCACGGTTAAGAGATTTGCAAAATACGGCAGAAAGTACGTAACGCTTCTTGTTAAAAACTGTGAGGAATAATTAAAGCAAAGTTAACACACATACGTTATAAAAAGGGTGAGATAATGAAAAAGGTACTTGTCAGCGGAACCTTCGATCCTCCGACGCTCGGACATCTTTCAATAATAAAAAAATGTGCCGAAATATTCGACACGGTTATAGTATGTATATTCGTAAATCCTGAGAAAAAGCCGTTTTTCACGGTTGAGGAGCGAACTGAAATGATCATGACGATGTGCAAGGATATACCTTCTGTCACAGTTGACCATTTCGAGGGGATGCTTGCCGATTATGCAAGAGAAAATTCTATAGAATACGTCGCAAGAGGAATAAGAGATAGTAAGGACGCTGAGTATGAGCTCTTTATGGCGGAGAAGAATAAGGAATATAACGAAAGACTGAGCACTGTCTTTTTTCCTGCAGAAAAGGAGCTTTGCGCTGTTTCATCCACACACATCAGAGATAATATAGATGATCTTGACTCTGTAAAGAATATGCTTTGCGAGAGTGTGACAGAAATTATTGAGAGAATAAGAAAAGAAATTTGAAATGAATATTGCATCGGTAAATAAGCTCATAACACTTGCAGCAAGGGTTATGGATATGAAAAAATCGACCGAGGCGGTATACGTTCAGAGCGCGCAGAAGCCGTCTTTTGAAAAAAGAAGACCCAAAGCACCGCTTGAAAGAACAGATCCCGAATCGGTAGGTATAAAAAGTGAATGCATAAATGATCTGCTCGAAAAGATCTTTTTTGATAAAGATCTTAACGTGCACGGCATAATGATACTCAGAAACAATAAGATCATAACCGAGGCATCCTTTGGCGGATATGATTTCTCATATATGAGATATACCTTTTCGCAGTGTAAGAGTATTGTCGCACTCGCGATAGGATGTCTTATTGATGAGGGAAGGCTTGAGCTTGATTCGAAGGTGACCGAAATCCTTGCCAAGTATAATTCGCCGGTCTCAAAGCTGAGGTTCAAGAAGCTTACCGTCAGAGATCTTCTTACAATGAGATCATCGGTTGAATTTGCCGAAGCCGATACGCTTGTTGAGAAGGAGTGGAGAAAGGGATATTTTGCCGCCTCCACAAAGGGCGAGATAGGTGAAAGCTTTGCTTATAACAGCCTTAATACCTATATACTCGCATCGATCGTTACCGAAATAACCGGCGTAAGCCTTACCGAATATCTTGAAGAGAAGATCTTTACACCTCTTGATATAGATAGCTATTTCTGGGAAAAATCTCCCGAGGGAATAGAAAAGGGAGGCTGGGGACTCTTTATTCTCCCCGAGGATATGGCAAAGATCGCGCTTACTGTTGTAAATAAGGGTGTTTGGAATGGAAAACGCATCGTATCCGAGAAATTTATTCTAGATGCGACGACAGCTCACGTAAAAACGCCCGAAAGTATAGGACCGTTTAATTACGGATATCAGATGTGGTGCGGTAAGAATTCGCACACATTCCTCTTTAACGGAATGTTTGGTCAGAATGCGCTCGGATTTCTTGATAATGGGGTAGTCGTTATCACAATAGGCGGAAATAACGAAATGTTTCAGTCATGTCCTTATTACGGATATCTCCTTGATGCCTTTAATAGGGAGCTTCCGGGCTCGCTCAGAAAAAACAGAGCGGCGGTAAAAAAACTTGAAAAAACGATCGGACTTATAAATAACTACTGCGAGAAAAAAAATAAAGGAATGCCTTCTTTGTGGGGCAAAAAGTCGCTCCTTCCCGAGGATGCATATTATCTTGACGGAAGGGTGTATAATTCAGATGATGCAGATGCCCCGTCGTGCGGATTTATGCCGACTCTTTTGCAGATATTCACAAGCAGATATACCAAGGGGCTTGAGTCTGTTGCGTTTGATGTGATCGATAATTCATTCTATATGACTTATACCGAAAAGAATGAATCGATAAGGTTTGAGATAGGATTTGATTCCCCTAAAATAACCGAGATCTTTATAAACGGCGAATATTATCATATAGCGGTAAAGGGAAAATTCACCGAAAATGAGGATGGAGATTCTGTGCTTGTTATAAGAGCCGACCTTGTTGAAATGCCAAGTTCAAGGTATATAAAATTCTATTATAAGGGTCAGCCCTACCTTAAGCAGTATGAAACTCCGGGCGGAGAATATCTGGCTGAGCTTATTATCAAAGGAAAGAACGAGCTTTCTCAGAACCCTGCACTCGGAATCACGATAGGTAAGCTCGACGACGAGTATCTCAGATATAAGGTTGACAGAGTTTTTGCTCCCGATATAAAAATGAAGCTTGTAAAGTAAATATAACGGAGAATTGCCGTCTTAGCAGCTCTCCGTTATATTTTTTTTAATATGACTTGATTTTTTGAAGTAAGTATTATATAATTATATGGAATTGTGAGACCGGAGGATAGTTATGAGCAAAATTTACGCTGCAATAGATCTCGGTGCATCAAGCGGAAGAGTAATCGTTTCGTACCTTGATGAGGAAATAATAAATTCAAAGGAAATACACAGATTCAAAAACGGAGCAAAGGAGAAAAACGGAAGACTTTGCTGGGATATAGAATATGTGTTTGAAAATATTCTTTTGGGTCTTGAAAAATGTAAAACGCAGGGATATATTCCCAATTATATAGGTATAGATACCTGGGGAGTCGATTTTGCACTTGTTGGTAAAAACGGTGAGCTTGTCGACGATACGGTCTGCTACAGAGACAGCAGAACAGATAAAACAAAAGACAGCCTTGACGATGCCCGCCTTTATGCTGTATCGGGAATACAGAAGATGGCTATAAATACGGTTTATCACCTTGCAGCATTAAAGCAGAGTACACCCGAGGTGCTTGACAAAGCAGAGTGCTTTATGATGATACCCGATTATCTTGGATATCTTCTTACGGGTGTCAAGAGCAGTGAGTATACAAACGCTTCGACAACGGGAATGCTGGATGCGGAAAAGAGAGATTGGTCTTGTGAGATCCTCGGTATGATAGGTCTTGATAAAAGACTTTTCCTGCCGCTCTCAATGCCGTCAACCTCTGTCGGAATGCTTAAAAGCGAGATTGCAGAAAGAATAGGCTATAATGCAGAGGTAGTTCACGTTGCATCGCACGATACTGCATCTGCGGTAATTGCTTATCCGAAGGTAGGGGAAAATTCTCTTTACATAAGCTCGGGAACCTGGTCGCTTCTCGGAACAGAGCTTGACTCTCCTTGTATAAACGATGAGAGCAGAAGCGAGAACTTCACAAATGAGGGCGGATATAACGGAAATATACGTTTTCTTAAGAATATAATGGGTCTTTGGATGATCCAGTCGGTAAAGAACGAGCTTGAGGTATATTCCTTTGAACAGCTTTCCGATATGGCAGAGAAATGTGGAGATACCGGCATTTACGTAAACGTAAACGATCATAGCTTCCTCGCCCCCAAGAGCATGATAGGTGCGATAAAGGACTACTGCAAAAAGGATCTTACCACCGAAGAGATACTTTCAGTAATATACCATAACCTTGCAAGATATTATGCAGAGACAATAAAGGGAATGGAAAGCGTCCTTTCAAAGAAATTTGATACCGTGTGTATCGTCGGCGGAGGATCAAGAGATAGGCTCCTCAATGCGCTTACCGAAAAATACAGCGGCAAGAAGGTTCTCGCAGGACCGGTAGAGGCAACCGCACTCGGAAACGTTATATCGCAGATGATATATGCAAAAGAGATCGGCTCAGTCGAAGAAGCAAGAGAAATAATAAGAAAAATGATATAAGGAAGGTCATAGATATGAGTTATATATACGCAAAAGAAAAGTATGCAGAAATAGGAATAGATACCGAAAAAGCAATAAAAAGACTCTCTGAGCTTACTCTTTCCATGCATTGCTGGCAGGGAGACGACGTTACGGGCTTTGATAATGACGGAGCGCTCAGCGGAGGCATCCAGGCGACCGGAAATTACCCCGGAAAGGCAAGAACACCCGATGAGCTTATAGCAGACGCCGATAAAGCTTTCTCGCTTGTAGGCGGCAAAAAGAAGCTCAATTTGCATGCATGCTACGCAATCTTTGAAATCGGATACGTTGACAGAGACAGTATAAAGCCCGAGCATTTCAAAAAGTGGGTCGAATTCGCAAAAGAGAGAAATATAGGACTTGATTTTAATCCCACACTCTTTTCTCACCCCAAGGCATCCGGACTTACACTTACATCGCCCGACGAGGAGATAAGACACTTCTGGGTTGAGCATTGCAAGAGATGCGTTGAGATATCCGAGTACTTTGCAAACGAAACGGGATACCCCTGCGTTATGAATATCTGGATTCCCGACGGATTCAAGGATATTCCTGCCGACAGACTCGGACCGAGAGAAAGATTTGTAAAATCACTTGATGAAATAATTGCAACTCCTCACGATCCTGCGAAGGTTCTTATCACACTTGAATCAAAGGTGTTTGGAATAGGACTTGAATCCTATACGGCAGGCTCGTCCGAGTTTGGACTTATTTATGCGGCTAAAAAGGGAATAGTGCCCCTTATGGATAACGGACACTATCATCCTACCGAGGTTGTATCGGATAAGATTTCCGCACTTCTTCCTTTCTTTGATAAGATCGCGCTCCACGTTACAAGATCTGTAAGATGGGATAGCGACCACGTTGTAAGATACGATGATGAGACACGTGAGATTGCGAAGGAGATTATCGCATCGGGAAGAGAAAATGATATCATAATCGCGCTTGACTATTTTGATGCAAGCATAAACAGAATTGCCGCATGGGTGCAGGGTCTCAGAAATACACAGCTCGCACTCCTTTCGGCGCTCCTTACACCTCACGCAGAGCTTAAGAAGCTTCAGGATGAAGAAAACTTTACAAAGCTTATGGTAATGCAGGAAAGCTTAAAGCTTTATCCTGTTGCCGAGGTTTATGAAGAATTCTGCAGACGCGAAGGCGTTGCAGTCGATTTCTATAAGGAAATAGAAGAATACGAGAAAAACGTACTCGCAAAGAGAGTATAAAGCAAAACAGCATTCGGCTTTCGAATGCTGTTTTTTTTGATGCGTTCGCAGAGTCCCCCTTTATGAGCGAAGGGAAATCCTTCACTCCGTTTTCTGCGTAGCACCACACCATTCTACCGTACTAGTAGGGGCGATTCACGAATCGCCCGCCCTATGCTATACTCACTCCGAATAAAATCGTGCACTAACTAATGTGTATCTCCTCATCCACCGCAACCGCTAAATTAATAATTAATATTGTAATGCCGATACTCGCGCTGCGGTCCCC